>JABWCQ010000012.1 GCA_013360195.1 bacterium | reverse complement strand
GCCATACCGGAGTCTGTTGAGCTGCTGCAGAACTATCCGAATCCGTTCAATGCCTCTACGGTGATTCGCTACGAGATTCCTGACGCTGCCAATGTAACGCTTACCGTTTACAATACGAACGGTCAGGCAGTCGCGACATTGCAGAGCGGTCTGCAAGAAGCAGGGAGACACGAGATACAGTGGAACGCTGCTGACGTGGCCTCCGGTATTTACGTTTACGTGCTGAAATACAATGAAAAGACCTTGGCGCGCAAGATGATACTGATTCATTGACAGGCCGAAAGCCTACTTGACCAAAACAAGAAAGCCCCCGACCTGCGGGGGCTTTTCTCTTCCCAATCTCCCTGTCATTCGATCAAAGCTCGAACATAGTATAAATGTTCTTCACCCAAGCCGGTGCTGTCAACATACTCGAGAGTGTTCACGGTGTCAATCGGCGCGAAAGGTGAAAACGCGGGCAACTCTTCGGCACGATAGACAACATACGTTGG
This sequence comes from bacterium, assembly GCA_013360195.1. NCBI lineage: Bacteria > bacterium. The sequence continues at coordinate 90,890 of JABWCQ010000012.1, read as the reverse complement.
CGGGTCGGCGAGCGGGAAGCCGAACTCGTTTTCAGTTACGGCCTTCCAACGCAGGTGTGCCGCTGTCCCCGTCCAGAAAATGGTCAGGCTGTCGGGTGCCAGCGGCACCGCGTCGCAAACCAGAATTGCAGGCGGTGAGAACGTTCCAGGAATGAAATTGCCGTTCGGACGCCGCATGCTGAAACTGCCAGTCATCGGAACCACTCCGCACTCCCGCATCACCAGACTGAATTGAAATAGCGCGCCAGGTCCTGCCCAATAAGTTGTACCAAAAACTGTGGCGCCGACTTCCAGCCAAGCGGGAGCGGCGACAATGTGGTCGGCATACCTGAAGTCCAGCCCGGGCAGCCCGGCGATCAGGGCGCCCGGAGTCGGTGCGCCGACGAGATCAACGATATTCGTGTCATAGACCATGTAGACTGTAAAACCACGTACCGTATCGGATGCGGTAATGTGGGCGGTGAAGGTCACCGTGTCCCCGAGGTCCGCGTACGCAGTGTCGGGAACGAAATACATGGTCGTAGCGCCCGCCCAATCATAGCTCGCAGAAATCACAGCGCTCAACATAATCATCAGGGCAAAGCTTTTCATGCATGTCCTTTGTTAAAAATATCCCCCGCCGCCACGAGCCGTGGCGGCGGGGGTCTCACTATCGCGAAAGAGGCGGTTCTGTATTAACGGATCAGAACCATCTTCTTCAGGTCAGAGAACCCATTCACATTGATGGAATAGAGGTACAGACCGGAGGCGAGGTTGGAGGCGTCAAACGACACTGTGTGACGACCAGCCTCGAGTTCACGATCGGCGATCGTTGCGACGACTTGACCCAAGGTGTTGAAAACCATAATCTTCACGTGTCCCGCATCCTTCAGATCGAACTGGATGTTCGTCGTCGGGTTGAACGGGTTCGGATAGTTCTGGTACAACGCATAGCTTGTGGGCAGAGTCGACACACCGGACAACGGAATCGTTTCACCCTCAATTTCGATAATTTCCCCGGTATTGTCAAACAATTGGACCGAGGTTAACTCGATTTCGCAGGTGCCTGTGATTTCGGACTTCACGCGGAAGGTGACGGTTCCAAGGGTCGAATTACCCTCCAAAGTCGTCCATCCACCGCAAGAAGCGGCAACAAAACCAATCTGGTTGTTACCTTCGATGGCAGCAGCCTTTGCAAACAGCGTTCCCTCTTCAGAGGCCACGGCGCTGGCGGAATTGGTGCTGACCACCTCCAAAGCATCACAATAGGTCAGAATAGCTTCCGCTGCCTTGACGACGTCGGATTCGTTGTTGGCAAGAGACACCACAACAGTGAATTCACTGCCAACTTCGAGGGACGGGTCTTCAGTAATGGAGAGGTCGACGACCGGCATGGCGTCCAAACGATTAAACGGACGATAGACTGTCGGGTCAGGTTCAACCACGAACTCGGTGGCAAACGTGCCCACCGGGGAGACCATATTGAAGTTGAAGCTGAACGGTACGAGGTCCTGGAAGCTCACGAAACCAAGAGTATCCGGATTCGGAATGCTCTTGCCGACATTGCCGTTTTCGGCAGGCAGGACAACCGGTCCGATATTGCGATAGTCACCAACGACGTTGCTGAAATAGACCGCCGACAACAGAGTCAAGTCGTCCGTGTCCACGCGGCCACGGGAGTTGTTTGAACCATTGTCATCCGCCGGAGAAAAGTCGCCCAGCCAGTAGTTTGTCGAGCGGTCCACGTTTGTGCCTTGGACAGGAGCATATCCTGTGGACCAGTTGCCGCCCGCATCGCGCACAAACGTCACGTAGCGATAGATATCGCGCCATGTCGTTGCATCGGGACCTTCAGTATTTCCATTCGGCAGAGTTTCGCCTGCTTCCCAGCCACCTTGCGCATCCAGCCAGTAGGTCGTATGCTGTGCATAGTCACCACGGTTGTTCGCATCAGTTTCGGTTGCAGAGGAGACTTGACCGGAGCCAATGATCTGCGTTTCCACCAGTGTCCAGCCAGCAAGAGCGGCAGGCGAGGTGTCATAGGAATCTCTCAGCGGCGGATTATATGCAGGATAGCCGCCGGAAATCGGGCTGCGGTAGATTCTCATCTCAACCGCCTGTGACACATCCGGAGACCAAGCCCAATTCAGCCAGACGCCGCCGTCAGCCGGACGGGCATCGAAGGTCGAAACGGTATTGCCCGGAGTGGTGAAGTCAAGACAGATGTCCCATGTTTGGGCAAGGCTTACATTGCCTGCGCAATCGCCTGCAGTTACGCTGAAGGTATAGGGCTCACCGTTCGCAGTTGCAGGAACATTGCCCTGTCCATTCGTAATCATCCACGACCACAGGGCGGCATTGTTAGCCAGACCCGGGAAGTCGGCAAGGTCACCGCTAAGCGGGAAAGTGAACGGCGTTCCGCCGGGGTTCGTGATGCTGGTGATGGTTAACGTACCGCTGGTTGCCCGGCAATTCAGCGCGGACAACGCGGATACGTCGATGTCAAGACCGAGCAGTGCGGCAGCACCAGTAGATGCGTTGTAGCACCCAGTGATTCCGTCCGTCACATTAAGGGTCGGCGGAGTTGCGTCCCAGCCAACATTCAACAGGTCGAAGACGGCGGTATTGCACTCTGCGTCCGTCACGTGCAGATTCAGCGTGTTGCAGCCGTCCAGGTCGTCAAGCAGATCGTAGAACGATGCCTCAGTACCGGGAGCGGGGAAGGTGAAGTCGTATGGATCCGTGCCGACCAACGTAATCAAATACGTCGGCGACGCATTGCCGTTGGCAGTCAGCCAAACGGTCTGCAGAGCCGCACCGCCACCAGCAGTCAAGTCGGTCACGGAGAATACGTCGGCAGGCATGTAACCTGAGCCATACGCGCACGTACCGTTATTAACGAATGTCGTTGGAGCGGCCGGATCAGTGCAGTCCACGGTAATGTCAATCGAGCCGAGCAGCAGTTCATTGACATGATTGCCGCCGAGGCCGTCAATCCAGAGCGAGCTGTTGCCGTAGACGGTGTGAACGCCCGTGCCCGCGCCGGTGTTAGTCAGTGTGAAGCATGCAACGTACTTGGTGTTGTCACCGGTGCTGCCCGGATCCTGGAAGCCCATGTCAACGGTCACGACTTGTCCGGAAACGGTAGCGTATGCGTTGAGCAAGTTGGGATCAACATTCGAACCAGGTGTTACGATTCCACCGACGGTCGAGAATCCCGCCGGCAAAGTGAACACCAGCTGCAGGTTCGGCAGTCCGGCTGCATCCAGCGTGATGTAAAGAAGCGTCGTGTTGCAAGGGGCGTCGCATCCGATAAGCGGGTCGCTGACGATGAAGTTCACGTCGCTGCAACCGTTCGGGTTCGGGTTTGCGTCCACGTTGCCGCCGCCGCCAGCGACGTTATATTGTGTCGGGAATCCGCCGTTGGAGGTGAAGTCTGAATAGCAGTTGCTGTCCCAGGTGTGGCCGGAGACTTCATCGTAAGTGTTGTTGGTATTGATGAGAGTATTGTCAGTAATCAAGGCGTTGGTGATCGTTCCACCGATTACGTCAATGCTGATACCGTATTGCCAGCCGGTAATCGTGCTTCCATCCACAGTGACATCAAGATCATCGTTGTAGGTATAGGCATCTACACCGTAGCCAGTATAGGAACTTGTTCCCGTGATGGTTGCGTTGTAAATCTCAATCGAGTCATCACCCGGATCGTCCAACGAGGAACGCCGATCTTCACTGACCGGACCATCGCCAAAAAGTTGGACAGTCGGCCGCAATACCGAGAGGCCGGCAGTAACGTTTCCTGCAGCCACACCTGCTGTGTAGCGTGGAGACGAAGGGGCTCCTGGGCCAGTGACTGTACCGCCATTTACTGCAGCGGAGCCGTCCGTCGCATCGATGCCTATCTGGTTGTCCGTGGCAGTGCAGTTGTTAAGAGTCACGCCGTCCGATTGATAGAGCAAGAATCCGGCTGCAGACCAACTCGGCCCGTCATACGCGTTCCCGGTGACGCTGCAGTTTGTCAAGGTTCCCGTCGCGCCCCAAAGTTGGATACCGTTCTGTGCAGTTACCGGAGTCCATCCGGCGCCCGAAGTTGTGACATTCGAGGCCGTGACAGTGAGATTATTGTTCCCATTCAGGGCAAATGCGTTCTTTTGATAGTCGTCAACTGTTACGTTGGTCAAGTTGATTGTAAACGGACCTGCCGTGTTGTTAAAGGCATACACGCCAACGCCATGCTGGCTTCCACTAAACGGCGTGTCGCGAACGCCGGTGACGCGGACATCGGTCAACGAACCACTGCTGTTCCAGTAACCAATGCCTTGGAAGCGATAGTTGACATTTCCCTTGCCGTCGCCATCGACTGTCAAAGCGGATACGTGTGCCGTGGAGTTGTCCAAGAACAGGACAGGATAGTTGTTCGCGGTGGTCGTGAAGAAATCCGTCATCGCGGTCGCCGGAGCCTTGATGAAGGTATTGGCAACACCGGAGCCGATGATATACAGATTTGCAAAGTTCGCAGCATGAACCTGTCCGACATAGGTACCCGGCATCAAGTTGATGGTGCTGCCGGAGACGAGGTTGACTGCTTCCTGGACGATGTTTGAACCGCCGCATGACGGGCTATTGTCGTCTACCCAGAGTGATGAGAAGTTGCCGCTATAGCCTGGATTCGTGCTTGTACCAACAAGACCCATCCATGGTGAGTAGTCTACCGTACCGAAGGATTGTGTTGCAAAATTTGGTGCTGCACTTCCCCACCAATTTGCCCCTGCATTGCAGCAGGCCGTTGTCATATTGATTACGTCACCATAAGCGCTACCGTCCATCGGTCCGTACGTTTTTACGTTGCCGTAAACAGCGCAATCATAAACGTACCCGGCAGGCAAACTATTAGTCTGTCCCGGTTCGCCAAATCGAATGCCTCGCTCATTGCCTGTAACGAGGCAATTTGTAACTTGGACGTTTGTCAGTGATGCAGGGTGGAGTTGATATGCACCACCGCCGCCACCGTCTACTCCGCTGCCACGGGCCTTTATCATCAAAGCAGCACCTTCACGGAATCCCAAACCGTTTCCAGTAAATGTGCAGTTCGTAAAGAAGATGTCCTGATAGGTTTCCTGGCCCTTCAGATTGATGTCTGCGCCGGCATTCCAAGGATCATTCCAGAAGGGATCTGAACCGTTACCGTCGAAGATACACCCGTCAAATGTTGCGTTCGTCAACTTCTCGCAGTAGATGCCTTTGTAGTAATTATCTATGAAGTCGGTGTTCGTTACAGATAAGTTTGAAACATTGCTTCCCCCCGGACCCCAATCGCCGTGCTTTGCGAAATAGAAACCGTAATCCAAATTCCTGAATTCGCAGTCGACGATCACCACATTTGAAAGGCTCGCGTCGGTAGCAGTTCGCAAGCCGACCAAGTTCTCAATTGTCGGAGGACCGCCAACGATCTTCACATTTTCAAACTTGAGATAAGATAGGTTCAGAAGGTTTTGCGTCTCGAAAGCATAGCGGCTTAATGGCTCGACACGCAAGTCCTTAAACAGCAGAGGATCAGCACTGGAAGCGCCTGATGCCTCCAAGAAGATGACATTGTTTGTCCCGGATTGCTCGATAATGGTGTTCGTGAGGTCGCTTGCACCACTACCGGCTCCTATTATGTCAACGTGCTTATTGACGTGCAACACCTCAGTGTAACGGCCAACCGCGACGTCAATAACCGAACCTGCTGTTGCGGCGTCAATCGCGGCTTGAATGTTCATGGGATCCTGTACGTAATAATGCGAATTCGTCCGATTAAGAACCCAGCCTGTCGGGCCGCCTGCAACAGCAGCGGCAACGGCCGATGCTTGCAATGGATAGTAGGCCGTTACCCACCAGACAGCGTTGCTGCTCGCTAAATACTGCAAAGAAAGTGGAACTGACAGATTGTTGATTGGCGGGCGTACCCCAAGATAGAGATCACGCTCAGTGTAGATCGGCACTGATTCGGCGAAACTCAAGGTACCCGTGTAAGTAATATTACTGGAACCGCCCGTGAAATACTGGCCGCGAGTATAGACTGCCGAACCGGCCCACGCATTGCCCGAAGTGGTCAGGCCGTTTATTGTCACATTGTCACAGTCCGTCGTTGCGAACCCGACACCGTAGATGGTGCCTGTGCAGGTCACGTTTTGAATGTCGCCAAATGAGACACCGTTTAGAGTAATAGCTGTTCTCTGGCAGCTGAATACTGTGACATTCTTGATCGTAATGCTCTGATTCTCGCCCGACGACATAATACCGAATCCATTTGCACCAGTCGGCCCATCCAGGGAGAAACCTTCCAGCACAATCGAGTAGTCGCCGTCAGCATGGATGCCAACGTATGTGGAAGCATTCGCGTCGATCAGTGTTACACCCTGTCCTGCACCACGAAGTGTCAAATCTTTCTGAATGACCGGGGCTTCCACATACGTGCCCGCTGCGACGTCGACAGTGTCTCCTGATGCCGCAGCAGTGATTGCGGCTTGAATCGTCGCATATGTTCCTGGCACGTCCAGAATTGCCGCCCAGCTGTTGCCGGCCAGTGCACATACTGCCAGCAGAATAAATAGTTTCTTCCCAATCTTACTCATGGTAACTCCATGGTTTGTTTATCATTGGTTTTACGGAAATAGAATGTTTAGTTCTGACATTTCAAAGCGCGTATCCTATATGTTCCAAGGTTGACCACGCCGGTATCGCCGGGGTCGAACTCATAAATGATGAAGTCGTGATAGAAAAAGGTATCAAGGGTAAAGCCGATGGAATCGTACACACCCTGATTGTTAATGACATCTTCAAACTCAACCAGATAGCCGGGGTTCACGACCGGGTCATTATCCTCATCGAGAGTTACAGGGCTCCAATGGAGACACACGGAGTCATCCATCATGGGAACAATAACCAGCGAATCCGGCGGCAAGGGTGGCGTGCCTTCCAGCGAAACAGAAGAGCTGTCACCCGTTATCACCATGGGTTCGGGAGCTTCTCCGGTACCGCTGAACCCCTGACCGTCCAGAAATCCGACCAAAGTGGTCTGATCTCCGACCACGTCGATCGGCACGAAATGCAAGGTGGCCACCAACGTTGTTCCGGTGAAATTCGGGTGGAAAAAGCCGTCAATAGCAATGGTATCGCCGCCGACATAGTGCGGCAATACGTGCATGCTGGCAAGTCCTCCGGGAGTGACTCCGGTAAGCGCGAAGTTGTCGCTGTCATGTATGAATCTAAGGTCGAATACGCGCGCGTTAGTGGCCGTCATCTGGATGTTTACATCAAACCCTTCGCACGTGAAGGCAGAAATGTTTCCGGGTGACAGATTAATGAAGGCAGCGGTATCATCCAGCGGATTTCGCTGTGCAAAAATATTCGCACCCCAAAAAAGCAAAACTGCGCAAACCCAAGTGAATTTGCGCAGTTTGAAGAAATATTTCCCGAATTTCGACCGGTTCCAATCAACCACAATAGTACCCCTAATCGAAGCAGTTTTCTTTGGTAATTTCGACGATGCTAAGACATGCACCTCTTATTTCAGCATATTTATATACGACAACATAGTCGCTTACAACAAGCTACAAGTTTACTCATATGGAGTCAAGCGTATTTCCCTTTGTGACAAAACTCGCGGACACGTTGAAGAAAACTTTAATCTGTTTTGAGATCAGTAGTTACAAAGTTATCCACAGGTCAGCTATATTGAAGTTCATCGTTTTGACCTCTCCGTTTTCAAAATGCAGAGGTTTTGCAGACGGATCAGTGCTATTGCGCAGACATGATTTTGACACAAGTTAGAATTGTGTTGCATTCCTGCGTGTTTCCCGTCCTGCAGCAAGAATTAGATAAACTATTCGGAAACTCTGAGTTCAACCTCAACAGAGCGCAAACGTATTCAGGACAATCGTATCCCAAATACGGGGTGACATCCAGAAGTCTGTTCTTTATATCTTGATAATAATGATATTGCGAAATACGGACTGCTTTCTTCACGCACAATTTTTCAAATTATGGGGATTCGCATATTCGCAGATTCGTATTGAAAGGTGACGAACCATTCATTATCTTGTCTTGACCTACCTTAACTTCATCTTGCGCTTCATAACTCGCCCACTTGAAGGATATTCATGTCCGAACCTAAACCTCAAACTCCCGTCCTCGAAGTATCACAGAGTGAGCTGACCGTCCGAGCAGTTGCTTCCGGACTATTGGTCGGCTCTCTTATTGGCGCGTCAAATGTTTGCATTGGTCTTAAAATCGGTTGGACGTTCGGCGCTTCGATTACTGCCGCAGTAATCTCATTTGCACTTTTCAAGGCAATCGGTAATCTTCTTCGCAGGCCGTACGATGCGAAAGAAAATCTCATCACGGCTACAGCGGGCAGCGCGGCCGGGACGATGGCATCTGCCGGCGGCTTTGTGGCGTGCATTCCCGCACTCGAATTGTATCTTAGGGAAACTCAGGGTGCCGGGCACGACTTGAGCTACTGGCAACTTGTGATCTGGGCAATCTCGATCGCCTTTCTTGGAGTATTCTTCGCAGTGCCGCTTCGCAAGCAAATGATAGTACGCGAGAAGCTTCGCTATCCGACCGGGCTGGCGGCGGCAGAGACCATCAAGGCGATGTACTCGTCCGGTGTCGAAGCAATGAAGAAAGCCAAGCTGCTATTCTATGCCGCGATATTCGCCGCAGTGGCAAAACTCCTGTTCAGCATCAAACCGCTCGGGCTTGGACATTTCAGTGACTTCTCGCTTGACGACATCGACTTGGCGAGCGTCGGCATCATGGGCATCTCACTTGCCTCTCTTAGAATGGGAATCAGTTTGTCGCCGATGATGCTCGGTGCGGGCATCCTTGTCGGCTCCAAGGTTGGCTGGTCGCTTTTTTGGGGCGCGATACTCGCTTGGGGAGTGGGAGCGCCGATTCTGGTCGATCAAGGAATTGTCGTTCCTGCCAATCCCAATAACGTCTACCTGGCCGCATTCCGGTGGTTGCTGTGGCCGGGTGTCGCATTGATGGTGGCTGCGGGGTTTGCAAGTCTTGCGCTTCAATACAAGACAATTGCCAATACATTCGGATCGTTCAAGAAGCTCGTTCAGGGCAGAAAAGTTGAGGCTCAGCCCGGCGATGAGGACGATGCTCCGGATCCGTTTCCGATTAAATGGTGGGCCGTAGGCATGGTGTTCGCAACAACGCTGACCACAGTGCTCGCTCAGACGTATTTCGATATTCCGGCTTGGATGGGTATCCTGGCGGTAGTGCTTTCTTTTCTAATCGCCAGTATATCAGTCCGAGCGACCGGCGAGACAGACATAAATCCTGTTGGGGCCATGGGCAAGATTACGCAGGTTGTGTATGGAGCTTTGGATCCCGGCAAAATCCCCACGAACCTGATGGCTGCAGGTATCACGGCCGCAGGCGCAAGCCAATCCGGTGATTTGATGCACGATCTGAAGGCGGGGTACATTCTCAAGGTGTCCATTCGCCGACAGGTTATTGCACAAATTATCGGTGTGGTTGTCGGTGTCTTTACGGCCGCAGCAGTGTACCGTTTATTGACAGCGGCTTATGTCATACCGGGTGATGATTTCACCGGACCGGCAGTCATGGCATGGCACGCTATGGCTCAGTTGCTTGCCGACGGCATAAAGTCTCTGCCTCCGCACGCGATGACTGCAGCATTGATAGGAGCGATTATCGGTTTCGCCATGCCGTTCGTAGCGCGAATCAAGGGGGTAGGAAAATGGCTGCCATCCCCCATTGCGCTCGGAATTGCATTTATGGTAACGCCTTACTCATCGCTGTCGATGTGGCTTGGGGCCGTCGTTACGTCTTACTACACAAAGAGGAATCCCGAGGCTGTCGATCGTTACGGCGCGTCGCTCGCATCAGGATTGATTGCGGGAGAAGGATTGATGATGGTCGTGGTCGCCGTGTTGCTCATACTTGGAGTCAGTTGGATTAGCTAAATACGATTTCGAATTCGCATGTCACGATTAAACGAGTGACAAGGCAAGAAGAACCTGACAATTCTTGATTTCCTATTCAAAAGAGAAGGACTGCTTTAGTGGTCCTTCTCTTTTTTCCTGTGTGAGGGTAGGACCGAGCATGTTTACCAAATTGGTATCATTCTATACCCATATTAATTAAGAGGTAGTGGCTACGTGAGAAAGTCACAGCGCGGCGGTAAACTCTTGCTCTTTGTGAATTTTTTCACATAATTACGCTGTCAGACAGACAATAGTTTCATTACACAGGCAGGCGCAAGCAGGTCGACACGTAAGCGCCAACGTAACTACATGCAAGCACAAGCAAAATTCCCGGAGCCGCCGTCGAACGACAAGCGGTGGCTATTGGTTCAGCAGGTGATGCGCAAGCATGGCCGCAGTGAACACGCTTTAATCGAGACTCTGCATGCCGTGCAGCACTCATTTGGCTATCTGGATAGAGAGTCATTGTCGTATGTGGCAAGGTCATTGAATGTACCCTTGAGCAAGGCTTACGGGGTGGCGACATTTTACCAGTTCTTCACACTAAAGCCGCCTGGCAAACACACCTGCGTGGTCTGCACGGGAACGGCGTGCTACATAAACGGTGTCCCCGAACTGCTGGCCGCGCTTCGTGAGAGATACGGAATTACGATTGACGAGACAACCCCGGACGGAGAACTAACACTCACAGCAGCTTGCTGCGTTGGCACTTGCGGTCTGGCGCCGATTGCAGCGATAGACGGCAAGGATGCAGGACGGATTACCAAGCAGGAGCTGCTTAACAAGCTGGATGAGGTGCTTCATGGTCACGATTGAAGACTTATCGGAGATTCGTGAACGAGTGCAGCGACAACAAGGCATGTGCAAACACAGAATCCACGTGTGCGTCGCGGCAGGATGTCTTGCCGCCGGCAGCCAAGAAGTACTGCGCGCCCTAAGGGAAGAAATTGACAAACGAGGGCTGGGCGACAGGTGCGTTGTGAAGGGTGTTGGCTGCTTGGGTCCTTGTTCAGGCAGTCCAGTAGTAGCCATAGAGCCGGAGGGAACTGTGTATGCGCCGGTTCAAGTGACCGACGTACCGGAGATACTTGATCATTTGGGTGGGCAGCCCGTAGAGCGGCTGCATATGCGTTCAGACCATCCATTTTTCAAACGACAACTGAAGATCGTGCTTGAGAACTCGGGCAAGATAGATCCGGAGGAGATAGACGACTACATTGCCGCAAAGGGTTATCACTCGCTGTACAAAGTGCTTGCGACGATGAATCCGGCCGAAGTCATCACGGAAGTAATCAAGAGCGGACTTCGGGGGCGCGGAGGTGCAGGGTATCCGACCGGGTTGAAGTGGACCACCGTTGCGAAGACCGGTCAACAGCAGAAGTATATCGTCTGCAATGCGGACGAAGGCGACCCGGGCGCGTTTATGGACCGCAGCGTTTTGGAGAGCGATCCTCACCGGGTACTTGAAGGGATGGCGATCGCGGGCTTCGCAGTTGGCGCAAATCATGGATACATATATATTCGCGCGGAGTATCCGCTTGCCTATGATAGACTGCGCAAGGCGATTCGGCAGGCAGAGGAAACCACGTTTCTTGGCCAGAACATCATGGGCACAACATTTAACTTCCACATTGAGCTTCGTCTTGGTGCGGGAGCTTATGTATGCGGGGAGGAGACCGCGCTAATCGCTTCAATAGAGGGTGGGCGAGGAACTCCACGGCCACGACCGCCTTACCCAGCCGAGCGCGGGCTGTTCGGCAAGTCGACACTGATTAACAACGTGGAGACATTTGCGAACATCCCAGCTATCATCAGAAACGGCGGCGCTTGGTTCGCATCAATCGGAACGGAACGCAGCAAGGGAACGAAGGTGTTCGCGCTCGCAGGAAACGTGAAGAACATCGGATTGATCGAGGTGCCCATGGGCATATCCTTGCGGGAGATCATTGAAGACATTGGCGGAGGAGTCGAAGGAGGTTATGAACTGAAGGCAGTCCAAACGGGCGGACCAACGGGTGGCTGTATACCGAAACACAAGCTCGATATTCCCGTGGACTATGAATCATTGGCGGAAATCGGCTCAATAATGGGTTCGGGCGGAATGATTGTCATCGACGAACGCGCGAGTATTGTTGATATCGCGCGCTACTTCATGGAGTTTTCGGTATCGGAGTCGTGCGGGAAATGTGTACCTTGCCGGGTCGGAACGACCCAAATGCACAACCTACTTTCGAAAATTAAAGACGGGAAGGCAACAACAAAAGATCTTGCGACACTTGAGGAATTGTGTGAAGTGGTAAAGGCCATGAGTCTCTGCGGCTTGGGGCAATCTGCGCCAAATCCGGTACTAAGCACGTTACGGTTCTTCCGTGATGAGTATGAGGCGCAACTCGTGGAAGAAGGGACGACAGAGCACTCGAGTGAAGGAGACGAGAAATGAACCCGGTACAGCCCGTACAAATTATTACACTCACCATTGACGGTAAGCCGGTGGGAGCCAGCAGCGATGAGACCATTCTTGATGTGGCACGTCAGAACGGCATATTCATACCGACCTTGTGCTTTCTCGACGGACTCATTTCCTACGGCGCATGCAGACTCTGCCTTGTGGAAGTTAAGGGAAGCACACGGCTGCTGCCGTCCTGCATGACAAAAGTTCAGGAGGGGATGGAAGTCGTTACGGACAGTGAGAAGCTCAAGAGCTTTCGAAAGTGGGTACTCGAGCTGCTGTTTACCGAACGCAACCATGTATGCTCGGTTTGCATTGCGAATGGATTCTGCGAATTACAGAGTTTGGCGGAAGCACTCGGACTTGACCACGTGCGGCTCCCTTATCTTCATCCGTCTTTCACAGTTGACGCAACGCACGACCGATTCGTTTCGGACAACAATCGCTGTATACTTTGCAACCGCTGCGTGCGTGTTTGCAGCGACATAGAAGGTGCGCACACTCTGGATATCATGGGACGAGGGATTCACGCCCGAATCATCAGCGATCTCGACAATAACTGGGGGGATTCACCCACCTGCACCCGGTGCAGCAAATGTGTTCAGGTATGCCCAACCGGCGCAATCAAGGAGAAGGGCAGACGCAGTGTCGGTGAGAAGTTCAAACGGCGAGACGTTATAGCAGAAATCGCCAGAATGCGCGAGGTGAAGCATGAGGAAGCTTAAGCTCGCAACAGTGTGGCTGGACGGCTGCTCAGGATGTCATATGTCGTTGCTTGATACCGATGAGAGAATAGTGACGTTGCTGCAACATGTTGATATTGTCTACAGCCCGTTGGTTGATGCTAAGGTATTTCCAGATGACGTGGACATTGCTCTGATCGAAGGTGCGGTAAGCACCGACGAGGATGTTGTCAAGCTGAAGAAAGTACGCTCAAGGACGAAGATTCTCATCGCGCTTGGAGATTGCGCAGTGACGGGAAACGTACCGGCAATGCGAAACACCTGCGGTGCGGGGCCATGTTTGAACCGTGCCTACAAGGAACTTGCAGAACTGCATCCACAAATTCCCTCTGAGTCGCTTCCCAGATTGCTTGACAAAGTAATACCGATCCATGAAACCGTCGCAGTTGATTTACACATACCCGGATGTCCACCTCCTGCCGACGCGATATTTCACGCGTTATATGAACTAGTGTTGAGGAAGCAACCGGACGTAAAACACCTGACGCGTTTCGGGAGATAGGATACTACCGTGACAAGAACAATTACAATAGACCCGATTACGCGCATTGAAGGTCATGCCAGAATCAGTCTGCAGTTAAATGAAAGCGGCATGGTCGAGCACGCGTATTTTCATACGACCCAGTACCGCGGTTTTGAAAAATTCTGTGAAGGCAGGCCGTACTACGAAATGCCCGCTCTCATGGCCCGGTCCTGCGGAATCTGTCCAGTTGCCCACCTGATCGCCGGTGCAAAGGCTTGTGACGAAATTCTCGCTGTAAAGATACCGTACACGGCAATGGTGCTCCGACGACTCATGAACTATGCGCAGATTATTCAGTCGCATGCACTATGCTTCTTCTATCTTTCATCGCCGGATTTCATATTCGGTTTTGACGGAGACCCTGCAACGCGTAATATAGCCGGACTTGCCGCGAAGAATCCGGAGCTCGCCCTGGACGGAATTCGTCTGCGGCAATTCGGTCAACAGATAATAGAACTGCTTGGCGGGAAGCGAATTCATCCCGCTTGGATCGTTGCAGGGGGCGTGAGCGAACCGCTCACCGCGGCACATCGCGAGCAGATACGATCGAAGCTGCCGGAGATCAAGGAGATTGCCCTGCGTACACTTGCCACGTTCAAGCCGATACTGAATTCGTTTCCGGCGGAGATCGAGACATTTGGAAACTTTCCTTCGCTGTTCATGGGGCTTGTTGATGACAAGGGCCAGCTTGAACACTACGACGGAAAGCTGCGAGTGGTAGATTCCATCGGAAATGTTATCACACACGGCTTGGCTTCGACCCAGTATGCAGAAATCATCGCCGAAGCAGTTGAACCTTGGACATTCATGAAATTCCCGTTCTACAAGCCGATGGGTTACCCTGCCGGGATGTATCGTGTAGGACCTGCGGCACGACTGAATGTGGTAACGCGCTGCGGGACGCCACTCGCCGATGCTGAACTTGATGAGTTTCGAGCGACTTGTGGTGCACCAGCTCTAAGTGCGTACCACAATCATTGGGCGAGGCTCATCGAAATACTTTTCTGTGTTGAGCGGCTTGAGCGCAAACTTGCCGAGGATCAGGTACTTGACAAGCATGTAAGGGCGGGAGCTGCACCGAACAGCCTGGAAGGTATCGGTGTTGCGGAAGCTCCGCGCGGAACGATTATTCATCACTACTTTGTTGATGATCAAGGTGTCATGAAAGGTGCAAACATGATTATCGCAACCGGGCACAATAATCTTGCGATGAACCGCAGCATTCTTCAAGTCGCACGGAGCTTTGTAGACGGGGAGCGCTTGAATGAAGGCATGCTGAACCGAGTGGAGGCCGTTATTCGTGCGTATGACCCTTGCCTTAGCTGCTCGACCCACGCAGCAGGAAAAATGCCAATTCGCATCGACCTTCTGACACACCGTCGCGAGCTGCTCTGCAGCCTGGTAAGGTAGAATGAACAAATGTCTTATAATCGGAATTGGAAACACGCTTCGCGGCGATGATGGAATTGCCTCGCTTGTCTTGAAGCATCTTCATGACACAATAGTTAGTGACAGAATTGTTGAGGTGACGCAGCTCACTATTGAACTTGCACCCACTCTTGCTGAATGCAAGTGTGTGCTGTTCATTGATGCAGCGCTTGATTTGCCACCGGGTCAATGGAAGATCGGTGAAGTGCCTACTGGCGTTGAAGTAGCAACGCCATTTGGTCATGAGCTGACACCTGCAGAACTGGTGCAGTTAACATGTGCTTTGTTCCGACATTGCCCGGCGGCAAGCCTTCTGCGCATAGGTGCTTCGGAGTTTGACAAGCCAGATAGCATTAGCGACATTCTGTCCGTGAATGTGGCCGCATATGCAGATTGTGTCAGCCACTGGTATCAGGAACACTTTCACGAAGACGAGAATCCTGTTGTCGCACTTTAACCATTAATACGTACTTCTTATGAACCCTGAATTGTTATCACTTGCCGGTGCGGCGGGCCTGGTCGGAGTCATACATACTTTGATTGGACCCGATCATTATGTTCCCTTCGTGGCCCTTGCAAAGGCAAGGAAATGGTCACTGCGCAGGACATTAAATGTGACTGTATTGTGCGGAATCGGGCACATTGCGAGTGCCGTGGCGATTGCAGTACTTGTAACGAAGCTTGCACCTCACGTCTTCGATAGCGCCACTCTGGAAAGCGCTCGCGGTGCAATCGCGGGATGGGCGCTTTTGAGCTTCGGCGTTATCTACGCAATTTGGGGATTCAGGCGGGCGATACGTGTTGGATATGGCACTCAGCCTGAATCCGGAGGAAAGCTCACTTGGGCGTTGTTTCTCATCTTCGTGCTCGGTCCGTGTGAACCGCTTGTTCCGTTTGTCACACTTCCACAAACCGTGAGTGGCCCGCTCGCTACAATAGTCCTTACAAGCGCATTTTCCATTGCGACTCTTGCAACCATGATCAGCACCGTGGTGCTGGGTTACAAAGGAATTTCTGTGGCGAAGTTCAAGTTCAATCCCGCCTACGGCCATGCAGTTGCCGGGCTGTGTATTCTTGCGTGCGGCGCATCCATGGTGTTCATAGGGGCATAGCTGACGAGAGTTCCAGCATGCAAGACACATCTTCATCCGGCACTGTTCACTATGAATTGCGAGTGTCAGGCATTGTTCAAGGTGTCGGGTTCCGGCCATTCGTATTTGTTACGGCCAATCGATACGGGTTAAAGGGCGAAGTCTGGAATGATTCTTCCGGGGTCGGCATTCGTGTACAAGGTCAGAGCGAGTCAGTGAATGAGTTCATGCGCAGCATTCACACGGAGCATCCCCCCATAGCAAAAGTTACTGGTATTGCCGACAAGGCACTCCCTCTTGCGGAATACGGCGGCTTTAGTATACTAAAGAGTGTTTCGCATGACCATGTGCAAACACACATTCCGCCGGACCTTGCGGTCTGTTCAGAGTGTAAAGCGGAGCTAAAGAGCGGGAATGCGCGTCGCTCCGGTCACCTGTTCATAAACTGCACGCAATGCGGACCTCGGTTTACAATAATTGACCGTGTGCCATACGATCGACCTTTTACGTCGATGGGGAAATTCGCGATGTGCCCGGAGTGCGAACAGGAGTATTCAGACCCGGGAAATCGCCGCTTTCATGCGCAGCCGACGTGCTGCAATTCCTGCGGGCCGCACCTTCGCATGCACTATCGCGCACCAGACGGCTCATTTGAAGAATGGAGTGACGAAACAGCGATCAACCGAATGGCACAACTGCTAGCGGTCGGCGGGGTTGGAATGATTCAAGGAATTGGAGGTTTTCATCTCATCTGCGATGCGACAAACTCCAAAGCTGTACGACGGATTCGAAGGAGCAAGCGAAGGGAACGAAAGCCGCTTGCTGTTATGTTTCCCTGTCTTGAGTCTTTAAGAGATCATTGTCTTGTAAGTGTTCCCGAAGTTACAGAGCTTGAATCGCCACGAGCTCCAATCGTCCTAATTCAACGTCAACGTGACTCGAACTTATCCGGGCTAATTGCGCCTGGCAGTCGTCGAGTCGGCGCAATGCTTCCATATACTCCCCTCCATTTAAGCCTCTTGGAGGAAATCAAGTATCCAGTTGTAATGACAAGCGCCAATCGCTCCGATGAGCCGACGCTATTTCGAACGGATGAAGCTATGAGTCGCTGGGGCGAATTGTGTGATGGAATATTGGTGCATGATCGGCCGATTCGCATATTTGCC
Source organism: bacterium (assembly GCA_013360195.1). NCBI lineage: Bacteria > bacterium. The sequence continues at coordinate 73,504 of JABWCQ010000012.1, read as the reverse complement.
GATGATTCTGTCACGCAGGTGTCAAAAGGACGTGCTCGCGTTATTCGAAGGGCTCGCGGCTTTGTCCCTGAACCGATACGTGTGCCAATGAGGTTCAAGCAGTCCGTCGTGGCCGTGGGCGCCGACCTGAAGAACACGGTTGCTTTCGGTTCAGGAGACACCATAACAATTTCGCAGCACATCGGAGACCTTGCATGCGAAAGGACACGAGAAGCTGCGATGCTTGCACTCAATCATCTCGGTAGCTTATTGAATATTCATCCGGAGCGAGTTGCACACGATCTGCATCCGGACTACTTGTCGACGGCAATTGCGCGACACCTTTCAAGAAACCATTCTCTACCTGCCACGCCGGTTCAGCATCATCACGCGCATCTGGCAGCCTGTCTGGCCGAGCACGGTTACACCGGGAAAGCTGTTGGAGTCATTCTCGATGGGACTGGTTACGGGCTTGACAGAACTGTTTGGGGAGGCGAGCTCCTGTTTGGAGATATCGGTAGTTTCAGACGAGCGGGGCATCTCGAAAGTGTGCCTTTGATTGGAGGCGACCTGGCCGCAACACAGCCGTGGCGAATGGCCCTGGCTTGGCTTCACCGCTCTTGTCCTGCGGAATTGGAGCATCCGCGTCTTCCGTTCATTAAGAAACTAATTGCTGAACGAGGTGAGGCTGCAATTGAGTTCATGAGGAACATACTGAACAGTAACCAGTGTATTTTGACCAGCAGCGCAGGGCGGCTCTTTGACGCGGTTGCAGCTTTGACCGGGTACGGAACAGGCGAACAGTTTGAAGGTGAAGCCGCGATGTGGTTGGAAGAACAAGCCGTGACAAACGATGGTGACGCTTATCCATTTGACATTCAGTCAATTGGCGGCACGCTTGTGCTTTCTCCGGGCCGCGCAATTCAAGCTATCTGCGACGATGTCCACGGACGATGCTCAGTATCATCTATATCTCAGCGCTTTCATGCGGGATTTGCAAATGGGTGGACTGAAATGGCATTTCGAGCTCTTGCGGAAAATCACTGCAATACTGTCGCATTGAGCGGAGGTTGCTTCCAGAACAGATTTCTGCTCGAACTTATGATGTCACGACTAGAAAAAGACGGTGTCCAAGTACTCGTCCCTGAGCGTGTACCCATGAACGACGGCGGAATATCCTTTGGTCAAGCGTGTGTCGCTTGTATGCGGAGCAACTGATATGTGTCTTGCAGTACCCATGCGGCTTAAAGAGAGGAATGGAAATGACGGTGTGGTTGAGAGTTCAGGTTTGCAGGTCGATGTCAACCTCGGACTAGTCCCATCCGCCAAAGTCGGTGACTACTTGCTCGTTCATGCCGGATACGCACTAACGATACTCGAAGAAGCTGAAGCACGAGAGTCGGCTGAGCGGATTGACTTGATTATCGGCAGCCATGAATGATCCTGTGATAAGGCCGCCTGCGCACTCTGCGATTCAACAGCTTGCCGGAGAATTGTCAGGATTGCGACTAACATGCTCCTGCAGAATTATGGAAGTGTGCGGTGGTCACACGGCCGCAATTCATCGCCATGGGCTGAAGGCACTAATTCCGTCAGGCATCGAACTCGTCTCAGGTCCAGGATGCCCCGTCTGCGTGACAGAAACAGTGTACATCGACCATGCAATCCAACTGGCTCAGCGAGACAACACAACGATTGCGACCTTTGGTGACTTGGCCCGTGTGCCGGGAAGCTGCGGAACGCTGAATGGTGCGCGTAGCCGGGGAGCGGATATCCGAATTGTGTATTCACCGCTTGACGCCTTACGCTTTGCCGCTAAGAATCCTAAGAGGGAAGTTGTTTTGCTTGCAATTGGGTTTGAAACGACGGCCGGACCTATTGCCGAGACGCTTGGCCAAGCAATCGATTCAAATCAGCCGAATTTCAAAGTACTCTGCGGACTAAAAACAATGCCGAACGCATTGCGGGTTCTGCTGTCCGATCCCGAAACCTCCATTGACGGGTTGATTCTACCCGGGCATGTAGCAGTAATTACAGGTACCGAGCCATTTCGATTTATTCCGGCAGAGTTTGGTGTTAGTTGCTCCGTGTCGGGATTTGAAGCGATAGACCTTCTTGATTCCATTTACGAAATCGTTTGTGCAATTCGTGGTGCAAGGCCTGAGCTGACAAATCGCTACTGTCGGGCGGTACGAGATCAAGGTAATGTCGCGGCGAGAAAACTTATCGATCGTGTCTTTGTGAAGACGTCGTCTAGGTGGAGGGGGCTGGGCGAAATTGCGGATAGCGGTTTGAGGATCAGAGATGAGTACGCGAAATGGGACGCAGGAACGATTCCGGTTCATGTCAAGCAAAGTGTGGATCATCCATCATGCCGCTGCAGTGAAATTCTCCGAGGCGCCGCTAAACCAATTGAGTGTCCGTTGTTTGGTACCACATGCACACCGGACGCACCAATTGGCGCGTGTATGGTATCGTCTGAAGGTGCGTGTGCGGCAGTGTATCAGTTTGAAGATGTAGCACCATATGCATGACGTAATTTCGCTCGACCATGGTGCAGGTGGAACTGCGATGCGGTCGTTAATCAACGACGTGTTACTGTCGCGATACAACAGTCCCGAGCTGCATCGACTTGATGATGGCGCTCGCCTAAGTCTGGCTGAGAAGGAGGTTGTATTTACTACAGACTCATATGTCATCCAGCCCCTATTCTTCAACGGCGGTGACATCGGAACAATTGCCGTAAGCGGAACGGTAAATGATCTTCTGGTCATGGGCTCGTCTCCATGCTGCATCTCGGTCGGAATGATTCTTGAAGAGGGTCTGGATTTGTCCACTCTTGAGCGCATCGCGCAGTCAATTGCAAACACTGCAGCTCAGGCTAGAGTGTCAATCGTCACCGGAGATACAAAGGTGGTTCCGCGGGGGCAGTGCGATCAAATCTTCATAAATACTTCGGGAATCGGAACGTATCCGCTTGGACAAGGATTGTGCTCAAGCGACATTGCTGCCGGAGACGCACTGATCGTGAGCGGCACAATTGGTGACCATGCCGTGGCTATTCTTGAATCACGTCTGACTTTGCAGCACAAGTTGAATGCACAAAGCGACTGCAGTCCGCTGACAAACATGATAGAGAAAGTCCTAAGCATCCATTCCACAGTTAAATGGATGCGTGACCCCACGCGGGGGGGGCTTGCAGCAGTGCTTGATGAACTTGCTCACGTTGGTCCCTTTGGAATTGAAGTCGAAGAGCCGCTTGTACCTGTCTCGGAAACAACTCAGGCAGTGTGTGAGCTTCTTGGATATGATCCGCTACATCTTGCGAACGAAGGCAAAGTTGTGATGGTAGTTGATGCGAAGGAGGCCGCTTCTGTTTTGAGTACGCTACGCACGACAACGGAAGGCAAGCATGCAAGTATCATCGGTAGAATTGTCTCGAAAGGTACTCATAGACTTACTCTCAAGACCAAAAGCGGAGGCAATAGATTGATACATCGGCCGAGTGGCGAATTGCTTCCTCGAATCTGCTGATCACTATGCACGAGGCTTACGTAACAAAGTGTTTGCTTGATTGCGTTGCGGCGTCATTACCGAAGTGGTGCCGACCGGAGAATGTCGTTTCAGTGAATGCTACCGTCGGAATGCTTGATGCAGTGAACGTTGACTCTCTCATGTTTCTGTTCGATTGCATGAAGGAGGAATACCGGATGGAGGCCGCACAGCTTATTATCGCCAAAGTGCCGGTGTCAATTCGCTGTGACGAGTGCGGATACTTGCAGGTCATTTACGAACCGGAGTTTTTGTGCTCAGCTTGCGGGTCTTGCCAAGTCACGATTGAGAATGGACAGGGAATATTGTTGAATAACATCGTAATAATGGAAAACGCCGATGAAAATCCAAGTCATTAAGAGTATCTTGGAAGAAAGTGAAAGTCTGGCACGTGCGAATCGGGCGATTCTTGACACGCACGGAATATTCATGGTCAATATCATGAGTTCACCGGGAGCGGGGAAGACAGCGCTAATTAGTGAAACGATATCAAGACTGCAAGCCGCCGGCAATAGATGTGCTGTAATTGAAGGTGACATCACTTCGACGATTGATTCAGAGCGACTTGTTCATTTGAATATTCCTATTGTCCAGGCAAACACCGAACCCTTCGGTGGCGACTGTCATGTCGGATCACATCTTATTCGCGCTGCACTGGAAATGCTTCCGCTGCCAGAGTTGGACTTCATTATAGTTGAGAACATTGGGAATCTGGTCTGTCCTGCCGAGTTTTATATAGGCGAGAACGTCAAAGTCGTGGTGCTCTCTCTCCCTGAAGGGGAGGACAAACCGCTCAAGTACCCGTTGATGTTTCGCCAGTCCGATATCTGCTTGGTCAGCAAAGTGGACCTGGAAAGCTTCATGGATGTGAATGTATCCAGTATGACAAGTAACATCCGGAAGGTGAACGGTAAGCTCGAGATTCTGCAGGTTTCAAGCAAGACAGGTGAAGGTCTAAAGGAGTGGTGCGATTGGCTGGCATGGAAGCGAACGGACAGCCTTAAACCTCAGGTGGCGGAAGTCCCCAATTGAGCAACGCTCGCAGTGAACCTTTGATGACGCAGGCTCCCATGAGGAGCCTGCGGTGTCTTTCAACAGGGCAATGCCAAGGTTCGTCAAATGAGATTGAGGTGAACGTATGTACAACAGGTGTTTTCCGCAAGTTTACAATTAGAAAAATTGCTATATTCCCGTGTAAGTTGCGTTAGCATTACGCGGCAGTAAGTCGCTCAAACCATGTTATGAAACATCAGAACTATGAATGGTGATATCTCTAGAAAGTTAAGGTCTAAGAGCTCGGTTACGACAGATCTCGATCGTCATGGCGGAAATCATTACTTAGTGAGAGCTGCCTCGATTTTAGAACGGACACTAGCCAAGCCTTCACAGAGTTGGACTGACCACGATCTCGCGCACGCCTTTGTCGCCCTTGACCTTCGCCAAGTATCTCTCATGCATGTCGGTGGAGACGGGAGAATGAAGACACTGGACTTCGTACCAAGAGACCACAATCATTTCCTGCAAATACTGCGGTATGGTGAACGCGCGGACGGATCCAGCTTATTCCCCGGTACAGGAATCAGCGCAGGCGCTTCCGACATCGTTTTGCGGCCACGACTTGACAGCGCGTTTGTTGACCCGTTTTCAAGTGAAGGCACGCTTGCAATCTTGTGCGATCACCTCTCACGATCCGGAGAGCCTCTGGCTCAGTCGGCAAGCACAATAGTAAGGAGAGCATTTCAAAGACTCACAGATACTGCAGGGTTTGAGCTTAATGCACTTGGCGAAATCGAGTATTTCATAGGTCACAAGCAAATCGAGAATCAAACTGAAAGGCTTGAAGATAAAGGCTATCACGCAGCAGCTCCCTTCGTCTTCGGTCAAGATTTGCGGCGCAGGACTCTTTCGGTGTTGTCGGAGATTGGAGTTCCGGTAAAGTATGGACACAGCGAGGTAGGCTTTGCTTCTGCGCAAAACGGTTCTGAGCTGACATGGGAACAGCATGAGATAGAGCTTGCGCTTGCTCCACTTCCGCATGCCGCTGACAACGTTGCATTGACTCAATGGGTGCTTCGCAATCTTGCTTTGGAACATGGAGTTGAGATTAGCTTTGAGCCTGTCGTCAAGAAGGGGCATGCCGGCAGCGGGATGCACTTTCACTTTGCCCCCACAAAGGATGAGCAATATTTGCCAGTGATTGATGACAAGGGAAAAGTCACCGAGTGGGCGGAGCTCCTGATAGCAGGGTTACTTTCTTCCGGATGCTCGCTGATGGCATTCGGGAATCGAACTCCAAGTTCGTTTGTGCGATTGTTCCAAGGAAAGGAGTCGCCCGCCGGAGTCACGTGGGGTCAGTTCAATCGGAAGGCCCTGGTACGACTGCCCATCACGATGACAGACTCGTCCGGCGCCTCAGCGTACCCGGAAACTGTGGAGTTTCGCCTCCCGGATGGATCGGCTAATCCCCATCTCTTGTTGGCAGGCATTGCGCAAGCAAGTTGTCTGGCGTACTCGATGAAAGGACGGCGAGAGCTGCTGGAGTCCCTGCACGGCGATACTGCGTTCCAGGCTAAGCCGCAAACAATTCCAGTTAACAGCAAGGAAATTGCGAATTTGCTTGAGCAAGACCGGGGAACTTACGAAGCCGATGGGGTCTTCCCGTCCACCCTGATTGATGGCGAACTGAGCCGACTTCGGTCGCAGACCGAATAAAAGAGGGTTCCGGGACAGATTTCAGGAATTGTCTTTTTGCCATTGACATCGTCAAAATCAGGGGTTACTTTATAATGAGTTATTTCCCCGCGTCTTCGAAGCCCGCAGGCGAACCAATGCATCTGACCATGAATCGAACTCCATATTTGGTGCCCCGTCTGATAACATTTGTCGCTGTGGCACTTGTTTCGACGTTAATGGCGCAGGAACGGTATCCTTTCGGGCGCCTCGATGAGCAATCTACCACGCTTTCCATTCTCCGCACGGAGGATGGATTTTCTTTGCATTGGAATAACGTGGACACTCTGCATTTCTGGTGCGTGACGTTCAGCACCGCGTTGGACATGTCCAATCTGGACACGTTGTCGATAACAAGCGACACGTTCTACGTTCACCATGATTCAGAGGGTCTCTTCGACTTTGGGTACTTTCGAGTGGACCCGATTGATGCGCCACCGCCGGTACTTGCTCCCGATACCATACTGTCATTTGCAAACGTACCCGTCTTGATGTCAATCCCCGGAGAAGATATTGAACCAAGTGGCTTCACCGTCGATGATACCGATTCCTTTGATGCAAATGGGATGTCGCTGCAAATGCACGGTAACACCTGGAAGCGCCACATCATTCAGCCGCATCGTGTGGACTCGACGGATGTATGGAGTGTAGCCGCGAAACTGATTCAGCTAGGGGAGGTTCATGCCTTTGGGATCGCGGACTCGGCAAACTTTCTCTATTATGTGTTTTGGGGAAAGGAGGCTCCGCAATCACTAAACTGGATTACAACCTATGAAGGCTATTTCGACAGCCTTGAGTGGGTTGATTTCCTGCTGCCGGTCGGTGAAGATTGGCAAGGTCGATTCGGTTACGCTCCAAACATTACGGAATTGCGATTCGTGAATGACAATGACACGGTTTCAATTGACGGAGTCGTTCGATATGACGAGATACGTGATGTGACGAATGCACTGCCTCTTGTTCCGCACGTGGAGTTCTCATGGACGCGTCTTCCCGACAGCGAACCGGACAGCTTTCGAATAGCATTTCGCTCCTTTATTTACGACCTTGACAGCCCTGAGCTGCGCCTAAACTGGGATTTTGGCGACGGGAGTCGCTCTGCGCAGATTAATCCCGAACATTCATTCAGGTCGAATGGCAGATATCCCGTCACCCTCTCGGTATCCGCACAAGACGGACGCTGTGTCTGGCTGACTCAAGCAATTGTGGATTCCCCGGTCACGGAGTCCCGGGAAGCGTGGTTTTCATTCACCGGTGATGTCATCTTAGGCCGCGGCTACGAAAACAACAATGGTATCATTGAAAGCTGGGGGGTAGATACGATTTTTGCACCAACGTTGCAGTGGACGGGCGAGGCAGACCTTTGCTGCATGAATCTGGAATGTCCGTTCACGACTGCAACGGTTCGACATCCAACGAAGGGAATCGTATTCAAATCCAGACCGGAAAACGTTGCCGGACTTGTGAATGCCGGCGTTGACTTCGTCACTCTTGCCAATAACCATGTCTACGACTATCTTGAAGCGGGGATGCTTGAGACAATGGCGGTTCTGGATAGCGTCGGGATTGTGCATAATGGTTCAGGAATGAACGATGAATTGGCGAGGCAAGTCCGGTTCCTGTCGCATGATGGAATATCGTTCGCAATGCTGAGTTTCTCTGACAGGACTGGATCCTACAACAACGTCCAGCCATTCCTGGATGCCGGACGATCGCGCCCTGGTTTTGCCATGTGGAATCGTGCTGCCATTGATGCCACTGTCTCAGAAGCAGCCGCGCTCTCAGACTATGTCATAATTAACACCCATTCCGGAAGTGAATACTCGCTTGAACCTCTCCTGAATGGACCAAGTGACATTTTCGATCCATTGGGCGATGAGGACATGCTGTTTGAGCTGATTCCGGATACGCTTGAGCGGCAAATCAGACAATACGCGATTGATATGGGTGCTGAACTCGTAATTGCGCATCATCCTCATATTATTCAAGGTTTTGAGGTGTACAATGGCAAGCTCATCGCCCACAGTCTCGGAAACTTTGTATTTGACCTGAACTATGCCGAAACGATGCCGAGTCTCGTTCTGCGTACGCATTTTGATGGCGCTGACGGTGTGGATCAGGCGATTGTTCATCCGGTCTATATTAATCATTGGATACCCCAGCCGGCACGCGGCGACTTGGCACGCAACATACTTGATTATGAATCCGAGATGTCACGCAGGCTGAATACTTGGCTGATAAGACCGGCTGGAGCGGACAGCGCGTTCGTCGTTTTTGACACTGCATCTGTGAACAGAGTAAGCAGCGACATGATTGACACGGTTGAGCTGCGGCAGGAAGGATCTTGGTTCACATCGGCTCCGTTCAAGCTTTCAGCGGACGGTTATGTTCAGAGTGTCGTAGTTCAGAATGGCGCAGGCTGGCAAGTTAGATTCGGGCGCGAACGATTGTACTCAGGAAACAAGGAAGATGAAGGCGCAAGTGATTGGCTGCTGAACAGTGCGGATGAGACTTACGACTCGACCACATTTAGATCAGGCGCAAGGAGTATCAGACTTCGCAGAACATTTCCCAACCCACAGAATGTCGTCTGCAACAACGAGTACCGCTTGCCAATTTCTCCGTTTCAGACATATTCGGTGTGTGGATGGATACGAACGCAGAACGCGAACAATGCCTTATTACAGGCACAGTATTGGTCAGGCCGCAGTGGAGGCACTGCAATCAGCATTGAGGACATCGGCACCGGGCTTAACGGCACCTCAGATTGGGTATTCCGCGACGCTCAATTGATCGTTCCGGCTAATGCTTACTTTGTGGTCATTCGCGAAGTGCTGAATACTCCACCAAGCGGAACAGGTTATGCTTGGTTTGACGACATCGCATTAGTCCAATGGGATGCTTGGAGTGACGCGCCGGCATCCGCTGCGTTCCCCAATGATTATCACTATGTGCAAGTTCGCAATAGTGTCAATCATGGCACGGCAATCATTGAGTACACGGTGGATAATATTGGAATAGCGGAGCTTGAGGCACAAATAGATCTTAGATAAGGCTGTCCATTCTCAAAAGCAGGCCCCCGCTCAACCGGGGGCTTTTTTAGTAATTCTGAGCATGCCTCCACCAGAGCTAATTAATCTTATTGCTTTTGTCATATTCTAAGTCTCTAAGTTACCGGAATTGAGAGTTATGTAAGTTCGTCACATTACTTCTCACACCTCTTTTTTGTCGCGAAAACTTTCACAATATTTACTATTGCAGAATAAGAGTTGAGCTCTTAGCTGAAAAAATGTATCAACTATTCAATTACTATCGAACAATATTGTTGATGTCTTGGAGGCAAGAACGTGAAAAAGAGATATAGAATCGGCTGGCTGCCGGGTGATGGTGTTGGTATCGAAGTCCTGGAAGCAACACGATTAGTCTTGGACAAGCTGGATTTCGATGCAGACTATGTTCATGGGGATATCGGTTGGGAGTTTTGGTGTCGGGAAGGTGATGCATTGCCACAGCGCACGCTTGATTTGCTTGGCACAGTCGATGCGGCCATGTTTGGTGCGATAACTTCCAAACCGGTAAAGCTTGCGGAGAAAGAGCTCACTCCGCATCTACAGGGAAAAGGAATGGTGTACCGCTCGCCGATCGTGCGAATGCGTCAGCAGTTCGATTTATATGTTTGTTTGAGACCATGCAAATCTTATCCGGGAAATCCTCTCAACTTTAAAGAGAGCATAGATCTCGTTGTCTTCCGCGAAAATACAGAGGATCTCTACGCCGGTGTCGAATTTTCGCCGGTTCCGGATGAACTTAAGGCTACTTTGACGAGAATATCGAAGCCCTTCAAATCGTTTGAACATCTTAGTGGCAATGACTTTGCCGTTTCCTGCAAAGTAAATACTCGCAAAGGATCAGAGCGCATCGTCCGGGCTGCATTCGAATTTGCCCGAAAGAAAGGACGAAAGAAAGTGACAGTCGTTCACAAAGCGAACGTAGTTCGAGCAAGCGACGGATTGTTCTTGGACTGCGCCCGCGACGTGGCTAAGGACTACCAGGAGATTACGTTTGATGAAGCGAACGTTGATGCAATTATGATGTGGCTGCTGAAGAATCCTTTTAATTATGACGTCCTGGTGGCACCAAATCTTTATGGCGATATCGTCAGTGATTTGTGCGCACAACTGGTTGGCGGTTTAGGTTTTGGCTGTTCAGGCAACATCGGTGAAAAGCTTGGAGTTTTTGAACCCACTCATGGTTCGGCTCCTAAGTACGCAGGTCAATACAAAGTGAACCCGATCGCGACAATTCTCTCAGCAAAGCAAATGCTCGAATGGCTCGGAGAAGTTGAACTCGCCCGTCAAGTTGAGTTGGCTGTTGCCGAGGTCATCAAGGAAGGAAAAGTCAGAACTTATGATATGGGCGGCAAGAACACTACTCTTGAAATGGGTCAGGCGATAGCAGAAAAGATTCCTGCTCTCACAGCGGCCTAGCGATTCCATGAAACCAATTCTTCATGAGGTGGGATTGCGTGACGGACTGCAAATGGAGATGCAGACTGTTCCGCTGGAGTTGAAGATTGAATGGGCACAGAAGTTCATTGAATCTGGCGTCGAAATGCTCCAACTTGGGTCGTTTGTACATCCCGATAAAGTCCCGCAGATGGCCGACACTGATTCGCTGTTCAGGCATTTCAATGGCCCCGGGCGAAAACCCCGGAATGTTACTCTTTCGGGGTTAGTCTTGAACGAGAAAGGTCTGGAACGGGGCTTGGCCTGTGGCGTGGACATGTTTTGCATGGGTGTCTCGGCAAGTGACACGCATAGTAAAAAGAATACAGGGATGTCTACGGAGGAAGCTACAGAGAGAATAATTGCCACGGCAAAACTCGCCTTAACGTCCGGATGTCGTGTTCAAGTTTCAGTTCAGTCGGCTTTTGGCTGCGGCTTTGAGGGAGAAGTTCCCGCCAGTCGAGTACTTCGGATTGCTGAGAAATACTTTAACGCGGGACTGAATGCAGTGTCCTTGGCTGACACTGCGGGGCATGCCTTGCCGGAACAAGTTGAAACACTCTTCAGTAAGATACATCAAATGAATCCTCATGCCGAATGCGCATGTCATCTTCACAATACCTATGGAATGGGCATTGTCAATTGCCGCGCGGCAATGAATTCCGGGGTGATGATCTTTGAGTCTGCGATTGGCGGACTTGGCGGATGTCCGTTCACAAAAGTCGCCGGCGGAAATGTGTGCACGGAAGATCTCGTCCACTATTGGAGGCGCGCCGGAATTCGGTCAGACATCGGACTGGATATACTAATTCAAACTGCACGCAGTATTGCTGGCTACTTCAATCGTGAGTTGCCTGGTATGGTCTACAAATCCGGCCCAGTGGGCTACGCAATGAATCTATACTAACAAACACTATGAACTTACTCGAAGGAATTCGCGTACTCGATTTAACCAATGTACTGTCCGGTCCATTTGCGACACTGCACATGGCGCTTGCTGGAGCGGATGTAGTTAAGATCGAAAACCCGAAGGACGGCGACTTGGCGCGTAAGCTCGGTTGCGTACCAGCGTACAACCAGATGCTCATGGGCACGAGCTTCCTTGCTCAGAATGCGAACAAGCGATCGCTCACTCTTAACCTAAAAGTTCCGGCTGCAAAGGAGATTTTCAAGAAGCTGGTGAAGGACGCTGATGTTGTTGTCGAAAATTTTCGTCCCGATGTCATGTCTCGTCTTGGACTGTCGTATGAGATTCTTTCGGAAATCAATCCGAGACTCATTTACTGTGCAATATCCGGGTTTGGGCAAACGGGTCCGGATGCACTTAAGCCGGCATACGATCAGATTATTCAAGGCCTCTCGGGCGAAATGGCCATCAACGGAGATGAGAGATTAAATCCGCTGCGAGCCGGCTTCCCGATTTGTGACACGGTCGGAGGTCTGAACGCTGCATTTGCCGTCATGGGTGCATTGTACTTTCGAGAGCGAACTGGTAAAGGTCAGTTCATAGACATTGCTCTCTTGGACTCCATTATGCCGCTAATGGGGTGGGTGGTCGCTAACTGGATGATAGGCGGACAGCACCCGGTCATGATGGGAAATGATAACTTCACTGCCGCACCGTCCGGAGTATTCAGGGCGCGAGATGGCTTTATTAATATCGCGGCAAACAAACAAGAGCAGTGGGAAGCCTTGGCTGATGTACTCGGAGTGCAGGAGTTAAAAACCGACCCAAGATTTCAGGAGCGTGATGCTCGAAAGCGGAATCGGCTCGCATTGACTCCGCTTCTCGAGGAAAAGTTAATGAAACGCGATGGCGCATACTGGGTAGACGAATTGAATAAACATGATGTCCCGGCAGGATTAATACTTAGTCTTGAGGATGCACTGAAGCAGCCTCAAGTGAGCCATCGTGACACGTTTTCTAAACTCAATGTCCCCGGAATTGGTGAGATTGAGCTGTTCAATATGACCGCAAAGTTCTCGTTGACACCTGGCAGAGCAAACATGCCGCCCCCAATGCTGGGAGAGCATACAGTACCTATACTTCATGATCTGGGATACACCGCTGAGCAGATAGAGCAGTTTCGAGCGGAAAAGGCCGTTTAATTGATGGAGAATATTATGCCAATGACACTATCAGAGAAAATTCTTGCCCGGGCTTCCGGGTTGAAGTTTGTGAATGCAGGTGATGTGGTTGAACCGAAAGTCGATCTTGCCATGTCACATGAGAATGCGGCATTGGTTCTGCATCAATTCAAGGAGATTTACAATGGGCTGAATACTGAACCAAAAGTTTGGGATCCTGGCAGAATTGCGATAATCTTCGACCATCGCATTCCAGCGGAGAGTTCTAAGACGGCAACGAACCAGAAACGGGTTCGGGATTTCATTGCATCGCAGGGGATAACAAAGTTTCACGACATTCGTGGCGATGAAGGTGGCATTTGCCACCAAATTCTTCCTGAAAATGGGTATGTAAGACCGGGAAGCGTCGTGGTTGGAACAGATAGTCACACGACAACACATGGCGCTTTGGGCGCTTTTGCTTTCGGTATTGGCGCGACAGAGATGGCCAGTGTTTGGGCGTTGGGCAATGCACTGAATATCGAAGTACCAATGACGATTAAAGTCGTAATTGACGGACAGCTCTCACCGCACGTATCCGCGAAAGATGTCATTCTGTTTCTCATTGGCCTAATCAAGGCAGATGGTGCAAACTATCGAGCACTTGAGTTCCACGGTTCCACGATTAGAACGATGAGTACTTCTTCTCGATTGGTACTTTGCAACATGGCTGTGGAAGCTGGCGCGACAGTTGGAATAGTGCCACCGGATAGTGAAACGGCAAGGTATCTTCGAGAGGAGGCGGGAGTTTCTGATCAGCTCTGGCTTGAAAGTCCGGACATTGATGCAGTTTATGATCGTGTTGTGAGTATTGACGCAGCAACACTTGCGCCTCAGATTGCCTGTCCTCATACTGTTGACCACGTGAAATCAGTGACGGATGTCGAGGGAAAGCGGGTTGACCAGATTGTTATCGGGTCCTGCACAAATGGCAGGCTTGATGATTTAGCAGCGGCTGCACGATTGCTGAAGAGCAGGAAAGTACATGACAGAACTCGCATGCTTGTCTTCCCTGCATCGTGGAAGATTTATAAAGAAGCGATGGATCTTGGCTATCTCAAAGACCTAATGGAGGCCGGAGCGGTCGTGATGAATCCGGGTTGTGGATGTTGCCTTGGCGTACACCAGGGCGCTTTAGGCGACGGTGAAGTTGCTCTATCGACGACGAATCGGAATTTCAAGGGTCGAATGGGAAATCCAACGGCGGAAGTCTATTTGTGTTCACCTGAAGTGGCCGCGGCAAGCGCAATTCGCGGCGCAATTAGCGATCCAAGGGAGATCTGAGCATGTCCAAAGTAATAGCAGTTCTCGGTGATGACATCTCCACCGATCACATTTACCCCGGTCGTTTCATGGCAACTGTTCTGCCGTCGGAAACGCCTCAATATTGCTTTGCCGACATGACCGAGCTCAATGCCGCTCTCAAGGCGGGCAGGTTCCCGGCTGGGAGCTTTATTGTTGCGGGATCGAACTTTGGATGCGGAAGCTCAAGAGAACAGGCCGCATCGACCATTAACGGCTATGGACTGATAGTTGTGGCTCGGAGTTTTGCGCGAATCTTCCTGCAGAATGCAGTTAATCTCGGACTTCAGCTCATAATTTGCCCGCGAATTGAAGCAAACGAAGGCGATGATATCGAGCTGAAGGCCGACATTCTCCTTAATAAGACGACAGGCAAGAGTTATGAGATTGTTCCGCTTCCGAAACTGCGACAAGCAATTATGGAAGCAGGTGGTCTCGTAGCCTATACGCGAAAGCTTGTTAAAGCTCGGCTTGATCAGTCCTAATCCACTGGAGTAAACAGTAATCAAAACGGCCCTCGCGTGACTGCAAGGGCCGCTTTTTCGTTGACTGACACTGATTATAAGGAGGCGCACTTAGTTAGCCTTGCCGCCTGCAAACGCGCATTAGCGGCAATTTGTGACTCATCGCCTGTAAGCAGCTCCCGAGCTTGAACAATGATATTCCCGTCTACAATGACAGTATGTGGTCGAGCTGGCGCGCAGAATATCAATGCGGCAATGGGATCGGCGGCGGAACCGGCGTAACCAAGCTCATTGCTGTCAAACAATGCAATATCCGCTGCCATGCCCGGCTGAAGCCTTCCAATGTCGCTTCGGCCAAGCAGGCGAGCAGACCCCAGAGTCGCTAAATCCAGAATACGCCTTGCGGTAAAAAACGCCCTGTCTTCTTGAGTTCTATGAAGGAGCAGCGTTTGCCGCAGTTCACCTAGCATGTGTGAACTGTCATTCGAAGCGCAGCCATCCACAGCAAGGCCCACTGGGACACCAGCCTCTAACATGGAACGAATACTCGCTTTTCCCGAACCTAACCGGCAGTTAGATGACGGGCAATGTGCGACACCCGTCTGAGTTGCCGCCAGAAGTGCGACCTCCTGAGCGTTAAAATGCACACCGTGGGCAAACCAAACGTCTTCACCGAGCCATCCCCACTCTTGCATGAGTGCAAGCGGGCGTTTTCCATACCTTGACATGCAAAACGCAGTCTCGTCGGTTGTTTCAGCGAGATGCGTGTGCATCCTGACACCAAGATGCCTGGCAAGTGATGCTGTATCCCGCATCAGAGCCTCACTCACGTTGAATGGCGTACACGGCGCAAGATGCACCTGTCTCATAGAATACTGTCTGCTGTCATGGAACGCGCGGACGGATGTCTCACAATGCCTGAGGACGTCTCCGTCTTTTTCGACAATATCATCGGGAGGTAGCCCTCCCATTGACCTGCCCATTGTCATTGATCCGCGAAGTGCGGCGAATCTCAGTCCAAGCTCTTCAGCACATTCGACCTGAAGCCCAATGAGATCACTCTGCACTTCACTGGGGAACAAATACATATGATCGCACGACGTGCTGCAGCCCGACAGGATAAGCTCGGCTATTGCCAGCCGGAAGCTCGCACGAAACATCTTTTCGTCAAAATGCTTCCAAATCGGGTAATGTAGCGTAAGCCATTCAAACAGTCCCGAATTCTGACTTGCGGGCAGGCATCTTGTCAGCGATTGAAAGAAGTGATGATGCGTGTTTATGAGTCCCGGTATCGCGACAAGCGATGAACCGTCCACTACATGTTCGTTTGTGTGTGGAATCAATCCGGGCGCAACCTCTTGAATGGCGGATCCGTTGATTCTGATACACACATTTTTCAGCTCATTAGAACCTGTGTATGCAGCAAGTAGATTTTGAATGAGCAACGCTTCACCCCTTTCTATTCGGTTTCAATACGTCCACCGCGCTCATGCCATTCAGCAAGGCCTTCGCCCAGTTCATTCGCCTTGTATCCCCGACTTCTCAGCATTGCAACGGCCTGACTCGCAAGCAGACAATACGGCCCGCGGCAATAGGCGACAATCTGCTGGTCAACAGGAAGTTGATCCAGATGATCTTCAAGCTGATCAAGGGGTATCGAGATTGCTTGCTGAATATGGGCAGTCTTGTACTCATCCGCTGGACGAACATCAAGGATAATGACTTTCCTGGCCGTCACGAGTTGCGCCAATTCCTGTCTGTCAACCTCCTGCAGAATATGCTGATTCTCTCTGAGTTGAGCAACAGCCCTGTCCACATCTGCAAGATGGGTTTCGGCAACCTGCCGCAGCTTACGGACTAATTCCCAAACAAGTACACCCGACAACCGGTAGTTAATGTGCGTCCCCTCTCTGCTGGATTCAACCAATCCAGCCCCTCGGAGGACTTGGAGGTGCTGCGAAGTATTTGCGGCGCTCATCCCGGTCAGATTCGCGAGTTGATCAACGTTTTTTGAACTTTGATTTAATAATTCAAGTATTTCTAATCTCTTATGACTTGAAAGAGCCTTGCCGACCCGGGAGAAATGACGATTCAAGTTCTCGCGGAATAGTTTTGCGGAGTCCATATTTCGTCCGATAAATTCAATTGAATGCTTTAATAAAACATAGGTTAAGTGACAAGTCAAGCGAATCAGTCAGGAAATCAAGCCCGAAAGCGAAAAAATTCACAATATGTGACTAAGCAACATAGCATGCAGGAAAACAGGAGAATTTTTGAACAGAAAAGCGAACAATCGTATATTAGTACTCCCAACTTAGATTAACCTCCCTGGAGACTGATATGTCATTGGCAAAGGACGCATTAGAATATCATTGTCGCGAGCCTAAAGGCAAAATTGAGGTCATACCGACCAAACCTGTAGATACGCAATTCGACCTATCTCTCGCGTATAGCCCCGGAGTGGCGGAACCATGTCTGGAGATTCACCGGGATCCGCTGCTTGTTTCTGAATATACGGCAAGGCAGAACCTGGTGGCTGTTGTTTCGAATGGAACCGCAGTGCTCGGACTTGGAAACATCGGCGCGCTCGCAGGCAAACCTGTGATGGAAGGCAAAGGAGTACTCTTCAAACGCTTTGCGGGTGTCGATGTGTTTGACATCGAAATCAAGAGCGAAGATCCTGAAGAAGTCATCCGCGTGTGCCAGTTACTTGAACCGACTTTCGGAGCGATAAATCTTGAGGACATTGCGGCACCGGCGTGTTTCTACATCGAAGAGACGTTGAAGAGCACAATGGGAATTCCGGTGTTTCACGATGATCAGCATGGCACCGCCATCATTTCCGGCGCCGGGCTGATCAATTCCCTTCGGTTGGTTGGGAAGGACATGGCAAAAGTGCGAGTGGTGGTAAACGGTGCGGGCGCGTCCGCAATCGCATGCGCAAAAATGTACATTTCATTAGGAGTGAATCCGGAAAACCTGTTCATGTGCGACACGAAAGGTACGCTGCGGGTTGGACGCGAGGATTTGGATCCATCACACCCTAAGTACAATCGCTACAAGGCCGCATTTGCACGCAAGACAGAATGTGCGACGCTTGCCGACGCACTCCGCGGAGCAGACGTCTTTTGCGGCTGTTCAGTTGGTGGCACGGTGTCCGAGGACATGGTTCGCACGATGGCCGACCATCCTATTGTGTTTGCGCTGGCAAACCCCGATCCCGAAATCGCTTATAACGACGCGAAACGGGCTCGGCCAGATGCAATTGTGTGTACAGGTCGAAGTGATTATCCGAATCAGATAAATAATGTGCTCGGATTTCCTGCGATATTCAGAGGCGCGCTCGACAGCCATGCCACTCAGATCAACGAAGAAATGAAGATGGCCTCGTCACAGGCACTCGCGGATCTCGCCACCGAAGATGTTCCAGACTACGTGAGTTCCGCCTACGGTCTGGAATATATGAAGTTCGGCAAGGAGTACGTAATACCCAAGCCGATGGACCATCGCGTGCTGCTGCGGGTTGCGGTTGCAGTGGCGAAAGCTGCGGCGGACAGCGGAGTCGCGACGAAACCGATTACAGATCTTGAGTCCTATCGGAATCGCCTTGAACGCTTGATGGGGCGTGGGCGCCATGTTACGAGGATGTTCGTGGATCAGGCTCGTACCATGAAGAAGCGTATCGTTTACCCTGAAGGCTCCAATCCGAAAATTCTGCGAGCGGCGGCGCTCGTTGTTGAGGACAAGATTGGTACTCCGATCTTGATTGGAAATACCGAGAAGATCACGTCACGAGCGGCGGATCTTGGCATATCCTTGGATGCAATGCGCATCCTCGACCCTCAAACCTTGACGATCAAGGAAATTGACTCATATGCCAATGAGCTTTGGAATATCCGCAAGCGGAAAGGTGTTACTCTTTCCGAAGCAAAGCATCTCATCAATGACCCGAACTACCTTGGGCCGCTGCTTCTTCGCAAGAAGCAGGCGGATGCGTTGGTGGCCGGTGTGTCACAGCATTACTCGGACACCGTGCGTCCTGCCCTGCAGCTCCTGCCGAAGAAGCCGGGAGTCAATCGTGTTGCCGCGATGTTTGCTCTGGTCTTCAAGAATCGAATTATCTACATTTCAGATGTTGGTGTGAACGTCGAGGTCGAGTCCGCGGAACAGCTCGCTGAACTGGCCATTCTTACTTCCGACACGGTGCGCGAAAACTTCATGATCGAACCTCGCGTTGCCATGCTGAGTTTCTCAAATTTTGGCAGCGTTCCAAACAAGCACTCCCGAAAAGTCGCGCAAGCCGTCGAACTGGTGAAGGATCGTCGTCCCGATATCGTCGTAGATGGCGAAATGCAGGCGGACACAGCACTCGTCGAGAAGATAATGCAGAAGAACTTCCCGTTTTCGAGCTTGTGCGGTGAAGCAGCAAATACACTTGTATTCCCGGACATGACGAGCTGCAATATCGCATACAAGTTGCTTGTAGAGCTTGCGGGTGCAACGGCAATAGGCCCGATACTCATGGGAATGGACCACGCTGTTCATATTTTGCAGCAAGGCGCAAGTGTAAGTGACATTGTTCAAATGTCGGCATTTGCCGCAGTCGATTCAAGAAGCTAAATCCCTAATAAACTCAACTAAGATATGTCCAACACGCCCAACGAAAGTTCATCACTGAAGCCGATATTCGAACCGCGGTCAATAGCGGTTGTCGGGGCAAGCCGGCAACAAGGCACTATTGGCCGCGATATGCTGCGGAAGATTCTGGATTTTGAATTCAACGGAATCGTTTATCCCGTGAATCCGGCAGCGAAATTCGTAAACTCCATGCGCGCGTATCGAAGCGTCTTGGAAATACCTGACCCAGTTGACCTTGCTGTGATCTGTGTGCCCAAGAAGCTCGCGATTCAAGCTGTCGAAGATTGCGGGCGCAAGGACATTAAAGCTATTGTCATGATAACAGCTGGTTTTGCGGAGACCGGTGAAGAAGGTGCAGCACTGGAACGTCAGTTGTTTGAGAAGGTGAAATCATACGGTATTCGAATGTTAGGTCCCAACTGTATGGGCGTGATAAACACAAATCCTGACGTTCGTATGGACGCCACTTTCGCTGGACCAAGCCCTGTGCCCGGAAACATTGGATTCCTGTCTCAGAGCGGCGCTCTTGGTGTGGCAATTCTCGAACGAACAGCCGGGATGCAGCTTGGGCTTTCATCATTTGTTAGTTTGGGGAATCGCACAGACGTCTCGGTCGATGATGTTCTCGCATACTGGCGAGATGACCCGCGCACAGATCTTACTCTTTTGTATATTGAGAGCTTCGGCAATGCTCAAAGGTTCATACAGGTTGCGAGAGAAATGGTCAGAACCAAGCCGGTCATTGCCGTAAAGTCCGGTAGAACTCGTGCCGGCGCCAAGGCTGCCAGTTCTCATACGGCCAGCCTTGCCGCTGCAGATGTCGCAGTAGATGCGATTTTCGAATCCGCGGGTATCATTCGGGTTGACACGGTTGAAATGCTATTTGACTATGCACAGGCGTTTGCGACACAGCCTCTTCCGCAAGGACCTCGGGTTGGTGTGATGTCAAATGGCGGCGGACCTGCGATTCTTGCGACTGATGCGGTGGAAGGTGCGGGTCTCAAGATGGCGGAGTATGCACCTGAGACCACCGCGAAACTTAAGAGTGTCTTGGCTGACCTCGCGAGTGCGCGAAATCCTGTGGATATGGTTGCCAGCGCAGGCGCATCACACTTTGAAGCCGTCGCAGACATTGTGATTAATGACCCAAACACAGATGCGGTTATCATCATCTTCGTTCTCCCGATCACATCGGACTCAAGTGAAGTGGCTACGGCGATCGCAAACGCTTACAAGAAGAACAAGCACCTCGGAAAACCTGTCTTAGTTTGCTTCATGACCCGCGACGGTGACACTCAGGGGACACCCATACTCCGCAACGCAGGGTTGCCTGTCTATGTATTCCCTGAATCTGCCGTTCAGTCACTTGCGGCAATGGATCATTTCAGAGAGATTCGTGAGCGTCGACAAGGCAAATGCAAGACCTACACCGACGTTGACAAGAACGCTGTACGATCGATTATTGACACTGCGAAATCTGAAGGACGTCTGCAGCTGTCTTCTCAAGAAGTATCCGGGATACTTGAAGCGTACGGTTTTCCGATGCTGCAGGCTGTCAATGTTACAAGTCGGGATAAACTCGGCAAAGTGGCCGAAAAACTTGGCTTGCCCGTTGTGATGAAGATTAATGCTGAGGGGATTGTGCATAAGAGTGATGTTGGAGGTGTGAGACTCAATTTGCGCTCTGCCTCTGAAGTCGAGCAGGCTTGGGATGAAATTGGAGTCGCGGTGTCAAAACTCAAAGAGCCTCCGAAGTCGTGGTCGGTAAATTTAGAGCCCATGGTAACAGGTGGCCGTGAATTGGTAATGGGTATCACTGCAGATCCGGTCTTCGGGCCGCTTGTCATGGTTGGAATGGGCGGCATATACGTAGAGGTACTGAAGGATGTAAGCTTTCGACTTGCACCGTTGGCGGATACCGATATTGAGAGCATGCTGCATCGTCTTCGCGGCTATCCCATCTTGAAAGGTGTGCGCGGCGAACAACCCGTCAACTTCGACAGAATAACTGAACTTCTCTTCCGCCTGTCACAATTGGCCACCGATTTTCCAGAAATACGTGAGCTTGACATCAACCCTGTCTTGGCATTCCCGGATGCCAAACGATGCGTCGTGGTAGACGCACGGATCAAGCTTTAGAGTTAAATGGAGGTATTATTCAAGGACGCGCCGTGAGGCGCGTCCTTGCGTTTAAGAGCCCAACTCCTCCGAAATGCCGCTCATGTGACTTTGTAACATAGCGAAAGGTCCTTCACGTGTTAATATGACAGTTACTGTAATATTCTAAGCTCTTGCTCTTCGCAAGTTGCGCGTATCTTTATGTTCAGGTGACAGGAGTCGTTGTTAAGTTATGCTTTTTGTCTAATTTGACTGAGTTTGCGGACTCATTTTTGCATTCGTATATTATCGTATGCTTAGCATCGTTTGAAATAGCGCATGGTCGGCAATGGTTGAATCTGTTTTCCTGCCGTACCGGAATTGGAGGCCGAATGTCTGAAGTCTTGTCCCCTAAAGTCGAAATAGTTCCCCACCTCTGCAAGTCCTGTCTTCGTTGTGTCGAGGTATGCAAGCCGGCCGTGCTCGAGGTAAACCTCCAGCGCGCCTTCAATGAACTTGGGTATCAATGGGTGGAGTACAAAGGTGAAGGTTGCACTGGCTGCGGGTCTTGCTTTTACGCATGCCCGGAGCCGGGTGCCGTTATAGTTTACAAGAAAGGTACGGCGGATTGATACCGCAAAGGTGACATATGGAACTAATTAAGGCCAATGAAGCTGTGGTGAAGGCCGCTGTCCTCGCAGGTTGTACTCAGTATTACGGATACCCCATTACGCCCGCGTCGGAAGTTGCGATGGCGGCAGCGAAGTATCTCCCGAAAGTCGGCGGGACATTCTTGCAAGCGGAATCAGAAGTCGCCGCAATAAACATGGTTTATGGCGCCGCAGGTGCCGGTGCGCGAGTCATGACAGCGTCGTCGGGGCCGGGTATCTCTCTCAAGCAGGAAGGTATCTCATACATCGCAGCGGCAGAATTACCTTGCGTCATTGTGGATGTTATGCGGGCTGGTCCAGGACTTGG
Source organism: bacterium (assembly GCA_013360195.1). Classification (NCBI taxonomy): domain Bacteria; species bacterium. Next base: position 51,132 of record JABWCQ010000012.1, on the reverse strand, counting down.
TAACATTTGGCCGGAACAAGGCGACTGGAATCAGGTTGTTCATGGCGGTGGCCACGGTAACTATAAATGCCTGGTATTCACGCCGAATTGCGCGCAAGAAATGGCTGATTTGACGACATTGGCATTCGACCTTGCAGACAAGTACCGCATGCCCGCCTACATTCTTACTGACGCCTACATCGGTCAAATGATGGAGCCAGTGGAATTTGCCAAGGTCAGAAAACAAGTTGACCGCCGCGAGTACGCGTTGTATGCTGACCATGAGTCAAAAGATCATCTTGTCTCATCGATTTTCATGAGCACAGAAGGACTCGAGGAACACAATCGACACTTGCAGCGTAAGTATGCAGAAATAGAGGAAAAGGAAGTTCGCTATCAGGAAATTCTGGTAGAAGATGCCGAACTTGTGCTGATTGGATATGGATTTATCTCGCGGCTGCTTCAGTCAGTCGTGGATAATCTCCGTCGGGAAGGACACAAAGTCGGTCTGCTGCGTCCGATTACTGCCTTTCCATTCTGTTCAAAGCGATTGAAAGAGCTGGCCGATAAAGGAAAGGCATTTTTGGACGTTGAACTGTCGAACGGTCAAATGCTGCGCGATGTTCAATTGGCCATTGGCAACGATAAACCGTTGTACTTCTATAATCGAATGGGCGGAATGGTTCCTTCGGTGGAAGAATTGACGAACGTGACCCGTAGCTATTTGAAGTAGGAGAGTACAATGTCGCAACAAATTCTCGAAAAACCCGCAACGTTCTACGAACACTTCGATCGCAAGGGTGGTCCGAAAGACACGACACACTATTGTCCCGGCTGCGGACATGGAAACGTGCATAAACTCATTGCAGAGACGATTGACGACATGGGGCTGGGTGATCGTGCAGTTTTCGTTTCGCCGGTCGGCTGCTCAGTGTTTGCCTACTACTATTTTGATATTGGAAACATCCAGGCGGCTCACGGACGAGCTCCAGCGGTGGGAACCGGTGTAAAAAGAACGCGTCCGAACTCTATAGTGATCTCCTATCAAGGCGATGGTGATCTCGCGTCTATCGGAACCGCAGAAATTATTCATGCGGCGAATCGCGGCGAACATATGACCGTGTTTTTCGTCAATAACGCAATCTATGGCATGACGGGTGGTCAAATGGCCGCAACAAGCTTGATGGGGCAAAAGACGGTTACAACTCCATACGGCAGGTCGGCTGAAAACGAAGGCTTCCCGATTCACATGGCCGAACTGATTGCCACGCTGGAGGCGCCGGTATTTGTGGCGCGTTGTCATCTTGCAGATATCAAAGGCATTATGAACACTCGAAAGTGCGTTCGTAAAGCGGTTCAGGCACAAGTGGACGGCAAAGGGTTCAGTTTTGTCGAAATCCTGTCACCTTGCCCGACGGGTTGGAAGATGGATACGCACGCCGCGTGTGAGTTCATCGCCAAGGAAATGCTCCCCGTCTTTCCCGAAAAAGTAATCAAGGATGAGACTGCCACCCGGGTGGGGTGGACCCACGAAATAAAGAACTACACAGACGACCAAGTCGTTGAGTCGCTCGAACTTGGACAACTCGGTGAGCCGTTTCCAAAGAATCAGAAGTTCATTGAGAACTTCCAGACAATTGGATTCAAATTCGCCGGCTTTGGTGGTCAGGGCGTTTTGACTGCAGGCGCTGTTCTGGCCGCACATGCAATGCAGGAGCATCTGCAAGTCTCGTGGATTCCTTCTTACGGTCCGGAAATGCGCGGCGGTACAGCGAATTGCTCCGTTGTGATATCAAAAGATCCAGTTGGTTCACCACTTGTTGTGGAACCAGACGTGCTTGCCGTAATGAATGACCCGTCATTCGACACATTTGAGCCCACCGTGAAGACTGGCGGCTTGATGATTGTTAACAGCACGATAATCTCCCGTAAAGCCAGGCGGAATGACTTGGATGTACTGTACATTCCTCTGACTCAAATCGCGGATGATCTCGGATTAAAGGCCGCGGCGAATATGGTTTTGTTGGGTGCCTATATCGAGTACAGCAAATTAATGCCGCTTGAGCATCTGAAGCAAATCGTTCCCAAAGGTATTAAGCGTAAGGCACTTGGTGAACAGAACATCATGGCAGTTGAAGCCGGAGCCAAGTGGGTGCGCGAACACGCCAACTCCCGAAAACCTGTACCGAGCTTAACTGCTTAAACCCCCGATCAGGGACACAACAAAATCGGGCCACCCCAACAGGGTGGCCCATTTTTTGGCTGTTCTGCTATGATTTAGTTGCCCGGTCCGACACGCCCTCTGCCCCAAATTCTCATGGTGCCGTTCAACGGAGCAGAGTAAGGAACTTCGACTTGCACTGCGAATGGGTAGTCAGGTACTCCGCCGTCCACATACGGATGCTGCCCGCCATAGATACCGATGTCTGCGCGCGAACCATCCAGGTCAAATGGCGACATAGGGTTCCCGGCATCCTGAACCACTGATCCACCTGCAACATGATAGTCCGATGCCCGCGCGTCAGCCAATACAAGATTGACAAAGGCGGCGGGTGTTGCCGCAACATGCGTTGCTCCCGGAGGTGCTTGATTCGAGTATGCGCAATAGCTGTAGCTGATGCCGGAAGTATAGAGATTGGAGTATCCGCTCTCGGACATTATTGCGCAGTTTTCGGCCACTCCGGCAATAGCGCCGGAGACGGGATAGAGGTTAGAATTCTCTGTCGTGAAAACGCAGTGGCTTACCAGACAACTTGCACCGGTCGTTGCGCTGAAGGCGTGAATGCCACGTTCAATGTTAGCGAATACGCAGGATTGCAAGGTGAGATTGCTTCCCGATCTGTATAACACTCCATTCCCACCACTTGCATCCGCAACGTCTGAACCCCAAAAGGTGCACTGTACGAATTCCGCCTGCGAATTGACCCCCGCCCAGCACGTAGTGACACCGGAAGCACTGGAACTGTAATTCTCGACAAAACATCGCCACACGAACACTTTGGTTGCGCCGCTTCGGATTCGCAGGACAGCGCCTAACGAGTCACTACTTCCATTAGCAGGATTTGAACGAATCCACAAACTTCGAAGCTCTGTGCTGTCAGCGTTGTCCAGAACTTCAACTGTGCCGTTGATAAGCACACCTTCACCGATCCCGACACCTGTTCCCGCACCGATAAGAACGAGTTTCTTATCGACCACGAATCCGCTGTATCCCCCGCCCAAGACAAGGATCGTATCACTTGGTGAAGCTGCTCCTATTGCTGCGGAAATCTGGGAATACTGCTGGGTGCCGTTGCTCGCTACTTTAAGTATCTCTGCTTGAGCTGCATACATGCCCAACAGAAGAGCCAAAATGAACATAATGGTTTTCATAAGAAGTATCCTATCTGGAAATATAGATTTATCGTGTTAAGTAACCCGATTCTTCACACGGCTCAGGTTCGATCTGCAGGGCGACAACCTTGAAGAGCCTTTTGAAAGCCGCGGGTTCAATGAGAAGTGAAGTATCCGGAGGTGACACAGAAGTGTACCCTGTAAACGGTCCGGTTTCGAGGGAATCGTAATGTACTCGATACAGAATCGCTTCGGGATAAGCATTCCAGCTCAGCAACGCATACGGAGTAATGCCCTCGTACATTGTTGTTGTCGCAACAAGATGCGCTTCAATAACATGAACAGTGTCGAGCAAGGGAATATGCCATCGCTCTCCCGCGTCTTTTACTCGCACCCCCACGACGTGTTGCCCAAGAGAAAGGTTGGACTCTACGTAGCGTCGCATCCCTTCTTCTGTTTCGTCAAAGACTCCGTCCTCCGCAATCAATGCGCATCCGTTGCCTTCTCCGGGGTCCATATCAATGAAGAATTCACCGCCGGTAATTCGATTTACGCCATCTGTGACACTTAATCCGACTCTGATCACGCGATCTACCGGAAACGACCAAACACCGCCCCCACGAAAGCGTAAGTACAAGTTGTGAATACCCGACCCGGCGGCGCCCACGTTCACGGTAGAATCGAAGGCAATGACATCCGCACCGCTCACAACATCTACAGGCGTGCCAGAGCCTTCGCCAGGATCGGTATCGAAGTAAGCTTCTGCACCGTCAATCAGCGCGCTGCCAAGACGGATCGGCCGCGCTACATTTGCAGACCATGTACCTCCGCTGTAAGTTCTTAGATTCAGGGTATGAAAGCCGCGGGCCAGGTCAGGTACTTCAAATGCAGTTTCATCAATAAGGCCGTTTTGATCTACATCAACTTCGACAGCGTTTCCTGCACCGGGATCTGTATCAAAATAGACTTCTGCGGCTTGAGTAATGGTTGCGACACCAATACGCAGATGCCATTTGGTAGCCTCACCCCAAATCCCGTCTTCCCGTTGAACTCGCACATTGAGGACATGCACGCCCGGACTTAAGCCTGAGGTGGAGATATCGCCGTCCAACTGCACGACGTCATCCGGTACTAATGCAATCGGGATTCCGCTGCCCGGCCCAGGGTCGGAGTCAAAAAAGTACTCAGCCGCGATTATCTGGTGGAGTTGCGATAGGGAGACTTGTGGTAACAGAGCGAGAAAGAAAATGAATACTGTTCTTATCATGAGCACCTCGTTTCCGAATTAATTATCCAGAACTTTCATTGCACGGCACATTTCAAAATATAGAGTATCGCGAATGGTGATACAATCAGCACAGGAATCGACAAGTAACAATATCACGCTGCTCAATAGCGCTTATAGAACAGATTTGAAACAATCATCAATAATTCTTCATGCCTGCCCTGTTGAGATGTCCTCTCGCCTCGGCTCAATTTCCAATAGGGGTCGACACCATTACTCATTCTCCTGTATTTCACGATGCTTCACTTTGCCTCTCAATTTCTTCGGACAATTTCGTAAATATATAAAGAACAGATTATTATAAAATGACCGACTGGTCAGTTCACTATTGACTAACGAGTCAGTATGTCTTATATTGTTGCCAATTGACCGACCAGTCAGTTTAGAGGACAACATGACAACACATGAAAACAAAGACCTTCGCCAGATCCAGATATTGGACGCAGCCGCTGAGCTGTTTGCCCGCAATGGGTTTGACCGGACTTCGGTAGACGAAATCGCCAAGCAAGCGGGATTGTCAAAAGGTGCAATATATTGGTATTTCCCTTCCAAGGAGAAGATACTGATTGCTCTGGCTGAAAAATACGAGACTGCCATTCAAATGGCAGTCATGGCCATGGCGAGCGAGGAACAGTTCGGTGCCAAGGCATTATATCTCTCGCATCGCTATTTTTTTGAAATGAAAGCTAACGATCCGCTTCCGGACTTGCTGTTTCAGCAATTCATCAGTATGGCCCAAAAATACCCGGAAATTGGTGCGGCACTCGAACGCAATAACAGAAATTGGGTAAGAGTGATTTCTGGATTGCTTGAACAAGCGGTTGCCAGAGGAGATTTCAAGCCGTTCGATACCGAGTTGTTGGCCGAATCTATCAGTGCAATTTATCGCGGTGTTTGCACAGCCAAGTATGACACCCCGGAGCGCGCATACCAAACGATTGAGTACGCAACCAAACTCTTCTATGATGCGCTTCAACCGGACAATAAGAAGGCAGCAGGCGGCGAAGAGGTAGCATGAAATACATAATGTATTTGGCGGGCGTATTACTCTGTGCGTCCATCTTGAATGGCATGACTCTCGATGAGGCGATTGAGTTGGCGAAGGCAAGGTCTTTGGCGCAGAAGGGCCCTCAACTTGAGAAACTGAGAACCAGAGGACAGCTTCATGAAGCCTGGTCAAACGCACTGCCTCAAATTGAAGGATCAGTAGGATATCAGCGCGCTCTGAAAAAGGGGAAAATCTTCTTCCCGAACCCTGAGAACGGTGAAGTCATGCCATTCGAACTTGACCAAAATAACGCGCTTTCCGCCGGTGTTACCTTAAACCAGCCGCTCTTTACGTTTGGCCGAGTTGCCGCAGGACTGCGTGGGGCGCGGGCCGCCAATCGTGCGACAGAACACGCGATTCAGCAGCAGAATCGGCAGACTGAACTGGATGTCATGCAGCGCTTTTGGGGAGTTCTGATGCTTCGCGACGTCGTAAAAGCCCGCGAACTGAGTCTTGCCGTGAGTGACAGCTCGCTGCGACGCGCGGAGCGCATGCGCGAGTTGGGCCTCCTCAGCGACTACGATGTTCTCAGGGTTAGAGTGCAAGCCCAGAATCAACGCCCTGCTTTGGATCGAGCACGAAATGAACTTGCTCTGGCAGAACTTTCATTGAAAGAGTATCTTGGTATCCCCATTGATACAAGTTTGGCATTCGACGGAACACTTGATCAGTTTGAAGTTACCATAGATACGATTGCCGGAACTAAGCGATTGAGTGATCGTGACGACCTAAATGCGCTTCGTGATATGGCAACGGCTCAGCAGAACCTCTATGTAATCTATAAGAACGCCCGCTTCCCGGTGCTTGCAGGGCAAATGAGATACCAATGGCAGTGGCAGAACAATGACTGGGACATTGCGCCGCGCAATAATTACTCCGCGTTGTATGCCGGCGTTGCGCTTTCGATTCCAATCTGGTCGAGCGGTGCGGTGCACGGAAAGGCATTGCAGTCCAAAGCGGACTGGAGGAAAGCTGAGTGGATGCTGGCGCAGGCGGAACGCGGGGCAAGGCTTCAATATGAATCAGCACTGCGCGACCTGGAAACATCGCTCGAAAACGAACGTGCTGCTTTGCTCGCCGTGGAGCTTGCTGAACAAGCTCGAAAAATCGCGCAAACAAAATTCTCACAAGGTCAAATAACCACCCTCGAAATGGATGCCGCGCAACTCGATGAACTGACTGCGCGAGTTGGGCTGGCAGATGCGACATTCCGCCGACTCACCGCGAGTGCGGAACTTCGCATGGCGCTAGGCCAGTCACCGCATGGCAACTGATTCCCGGAGATACCAATGAAAACCACAAGAAAAATCACAATTCTCGCGGCCGTAGTCATCATCGCAGGATTGACTACTAACAAGCTGCTTAAGGACGCGCATGGAGACAACACTGAAAGTGCCTATTCAAGTGTGATTCCGGTCGGGGGATACATCCTGAGCAATAGACCGTTCATTGAGACCATTGAAGAGTCTGGGACATTGAGCGGCAGACACGAAGCGATACTTTCAGCAGAAGCCGGAGGTCAAGTGGAGCAAATCCTGGTCGAGGTTGGTGACTCGGTTCGTCGAGGTGAGCCGCTTCTGCGACTGGATGACGCCATTCTTGAACTCGAAAGTGAGCGGGCTCTCATTGCATTTGAGAAGGCTGGGCTGGACTTCAAACGAATTGAAAAACTCTTTGAAGAGAACAGCATTTCTCAGTCGGATTTCGAAGCTGCGCGGCTTGCCTTGAAATCAGCCGAAGTCCAGTACAAATTCGCAAGGAAGAGCTTTGACGACGCAACAATTAGAGCACCGTTCTCCGGTGTCATAACTTCAAAACTGACAGAAGTTGGCCAGATGATTGATCGCGGGCAACCGGCCTTTCAGATTGTTGACATGGAACAGTTAAAGCTGCAAGTCTCTGTAAGTGAGTGGACCGTGTCAAAATTAAGTTTGGGCTCACCGGCGACCGTCTTTGTGGAGGCGCTTGGCGACACTTTCCCGGCTTTTGTGTCGTCGATCGGATCAAAAGCGGTCCAAGGAGCGAGGACCTTTCCCGTCGAATTGCGTCTCGAGCCGGCACATGGCCTCAAGTCAGGTATGTTCGCGCGTGCGAGCATATTCGCAGGCGTTGACTCCAGCAGCATTATCGTACCCCGTGCCGCCACATTACCGGATGTAGGCAGAACGGTGGTATTCCGCGCCCGCAACGGAAAGGCCGACAAAGTGGTCGTGAAAGTTCGGGGAATGTCCGGTGACGATGTCTCGATAGAAGGATTATCTGAGGGAGATTCCATAATCGTAACCGGAAACCAATTACTCTCGCAAGGTTCTGACATTTCGTTCACGCTGCAATAAGGACGCAAGATGACACTTACTGAACTTTCAATAAAGCGTCCAAGCGCAGTGGCGATGTTCTTTCTCTCCATTGCGGTGTTGGGAGTGATGCTCTATAATCGTTTGCCGGTCGATCTGTTGCCGACAATGAACTGGCCGATGGTGACGATTGTTACAACCTGGCCCGGTGCAGGTCCAAAGGAAGTTGAGACAATGGTCTCCCGTCCGATTGAAGATGCGGTCATTTCGCTGAACAAGCTGAAGCACATCAGATCGGTGAACAGGGAAAACGCTTCCATTGTCCTTCTTGAATTCGACATGGATGCCAATTCCGATGTTGTTCTGCAGGAAACTCAGCGTACCGTGACTGCCGTGCGCTCACAACTGCCTGATGACGCCGAAGAGCCGCAGATTCTGAAGGCGGATCTGGGCTCACTGCCAATACTTCGGATCGCGGTCTCAAGCGCAATGTCACAACCAGATCTCTTTACTTTTGTTGATGAGTACATTCGTCCACGTCTGGAACAGGTGGATGGTGTTGGTCAGGTCGTGATTACCGGTGCCTCAAAACGGGAAATTCAAATTGCCATTGATCTGGGAAAACTTGCCTCTCATGGACTCTCCCTGGCGCAAGTGAATCAAATCTTAGGCGCGGACAATCTTGATCTGCCTGCCGGCAAGGTCTATTCCCCGACGCAGGAATACACCTTGCGTCTGGCCGGAAAGTATGAAACACTATCTGAAATCGAACTTACACGAATTCCGCTTGCGAACGGGTCTGCAATTTACCTGCGCGATATTGCGGCGGTAACGGATACGATCAAAGCGGAGCGGTCGATGACACGTCTCGATCTCGAATCCGCCTTGGGCATTCAAATTGTCAAACAATCGCAAGCCAACAGCGTTCGTACTTCGGACAGAGTGCGGAACGTGCTTGCGAAACTCGAGTCGGAGTATGGATCGCGGGTCGAAATCGAAGTGGCGCAGGACATCACGGTCTTCAACAGGAACTCGATTGCGGAAGTCCAACGCAATATTGCGGAAGCCCTTTTTACTGTCGCACTTGTCCTTCTGGTCTTTCTCCACTCGATGCGCAACTCGCTTATCGTCCTGATTGCCATTCCGCTGTCAATTGTCTCCACCTTCATCACCATGAAACTGATGAACTTCTCCATTAACTTGATGACCATGATGTCACTTGGAATGGTGATCGGAGTGCTGGTGGACGACTCTATCGTGGTTCTGGAGAACATTCACCATTGGCTGAAGAAGGGAGCGGCACCGGTTGAAGCCGCCATCAAAGGTCGGAATGAAATAGGTCTCGCCGCCGTTTCAATTACCCTCGTTGACGTTGTCACTTTCCTGCCTGTCGCGTTTGTGGAAGGATTGGTGGGGAATATATTCAGGGAATTCTCACTTGTCTTTGTAACGGCGCTTGTTATGTCACTGCTTGTTTCATTTACGATAACGCCTTTACTTGCAAGCCGCATGAATACACTTGAAAACGTTAATGGCGAGAAGTGGATGCGCGGATTTGCGCGCCGATTCGAGGCTTGGTTCAGTCGCCTTGAGGAGCGCTATCGCGGCATGCTGGTCTGGGCTATCGGCCATCGCTTCGCTGTGATTGGCATTGCAACTATCATGGTGGTAGCATCCATTGCCTTGATTCCCATGGGCTTTATAGGAAGCGATTTTGTTCCTCCCACCGACAGAGGTGAGTTCGCAATCGCGACGAAGATGCCCCTTGGTACGACATTGGAGGAGAACAGCGCAGTGATGGCGCGAATCGAAAACTACTTGGCTTCGCATCCGGAAGTCCGGGATGTGCTCAGCACAATTGGTTTGCAGGAGACGGAGTGGGGAATCAATGAAAACTCACGTGTGGGGAGCATTCAGGTTAGGTTAATCGGACGGGATGACCGCAAACAGCCAACTGCGGCGACGCAAGCCGAGATAGCTAACTACTGCAAGGACATTCCCGGGTTGGAAATCCGTATCAGCGATATCGGGTTGTTCGGAATGGCCAATGCAGCTCCGATTCAGTACGAAGTGCGCGGACAGAATCTCGACAGCGTGCAAGTCGCTGCGGAATATGCGATGCGTATTCTGCGCAACATTCCCGGTGCGCGTGACGTGGAAACGAGCTACGAACTCGGTGCTCCTGAATTGCAGATTCATGTCGACAGGGATCGCGCTGCCGCGAGCCTGTTGACCCCTGGCCAGATAGCGCAGGCCATTCGTAGTGCAGTGAACGGCGAAATTATCTCCCAGTTCAGCACAGGTGAAATCGATGTGGACATTCGTACGATTCTGACACCTGAATACCGCTCGGATCCAACGAGAATTGCCAGTGTCGAGGTAATGAACACGGCCGGACAAATGGTAAGGCTGGGCGATGTCGCCCATATCGAGCGCACGTCGGGACCCTCTTCCATTACAAGAAAGGACCGTGAACGTCTCGTCACGGTCTCTGCAAACGTAGTCGGTCGTTCGCTGGGAGAGGTGCAGGGCGATTTTGACAAGGAGATGGAAAAGTACACGCCTCCTCAAGGTGTCGGTTTCTTCGCCTTTGGTGACGTTGAAAACATGCGGACCATGATGACAGACATGCTGCAGGCGATCCTCCTCTCAATACTGTTTGTTTATATGGTCCTCGTTGTCCTTTACGAGAGCTACATCTATCCCTTTGTAGTTATGTTCTCTGTGCCTGTGGCGATTGTTGGGGCGCTGGTTGGTTTGGCCGTTACGGGGTACACACTGTCCATGTTTTCGATGATTGGTCTTCTAATCTTGATGGGACTGGTCACGAAGAACGGAATCCTTATTGTGGATTATGCGAATCATTTACGGGAGAAAGGCAAGTCCATGCGGGATGCCCTGCTTGAAGCCGGTCCGCGGCGTTTGCGTCCGATTCTGATGACAACGATGACGATGGTTCTTGGTATGCTTCCTCTTGCGCTTGCGCTTGGCGAAGGTTCCGAAATGAGAGCCGGCATGGGCATTGTCATTATTGGCGGACTACTCTCCTCTCTGTTGCTGTCGCTCGTGCTTGTGCCTGTAATGTATACTCTATTGGACAGGCTCAGCAGGAAAAACTGGGAAACGAAATCTGTCATTGAAAACAAGATCAATCCCTCTCCAGCCTTGAGCTGACGCGCCCTGATCGCGCTCGGTTTGAAATAGAAGCGGGTCTGCACATGCAGACCCGCTCGCGTTCTCGTAATGTATAAATCCTAATCCTCGGACTTCGTCAGACCCACCGCGTTGAGGATTCGATAGACAGTTTTCCTGTCCACGCCGGCGCGCTGCGCGACTCTGCTGATGTTGCCGTCTTCCTCGCTCATTAGCTGTGAAAAATACTCGATTTGAAACTGATCGAGCAATTTCGACTTGGCATTATCATACGTGTCAACGGAGTCGATATTGACCTTTCTTCGTGTGCTTTTGTGAAGTTGAGTTGGTAGATCTTCCTCCCGTATGATTGATTTTGTCGCCAAGGAAACGGCACGCTCGATCACATTCCTCAACTCTCGTACATTCCCCGGCCAAGTGTAGCCTTGCAGTCTTTCCATTACCTGCGGAGTGAATCCGTCAATTTGCCGCCCGTAGATTGTACAAACCTCCTTGAGAAAATGCTGGGATAACGCCGGAATGTCGTCCGGGCGCTTTCGCAGCGGCGGAATATGCAAAGTCACGACGGCGACACGGAAAAACAAATCCTCGCGAAACAACTTTGACTTCACAGCCTCCTCTGGATCCCGGTTGGTCGCTGATACAATCCGCACATCAATTGGCAGCTCACGGTTTCCGCCCACCCGCCTGATAGTACGCTCCTGAATGACTCGCAGTAGTTTCGACTGCATGCTTAAGTCCATTTCAGTGATTTCATCAAAGAAAAAGGTTCCCCCCTGTGCCTCTTCGAGCAGCCCTTTGCGTAGAGTGGACGCACCGGTAAACGCGCCTTTCTCATGCCCGAACAACTCGCTCTCTATCAGGTTTGCAGGAAGAGCGCTGCAGTTCACCGCCAGGAATTGTTTGCCGCTCCTTCGGCTTGCATTGTGAAGCGCTCGCGCAAGAACCTCCTTGCCTGTTCCGGACTCGCCCTGGATAAAGACGCTGGCGTCCGTGTCCGCAACCCGAGCCGCCATGTCCATGAGCTCCTTCATCACCGGATCAACCGCGACTAAGGAGCTTTTCACTTTCTGCTGCGCGAGCTCCAGTTTCAACTTGTGGTTTTCTAGCACGAGCTTTCGCTCTTTAAGTGCACGTGAAACAACGTGCACAAACTGATCCTTCGCAAAAGGTTTGACGATGTAATCCGTCGCGCCGTTCTTCATCGCCTCTACGGCGGTTTCTATAGTCGCATAGGCCGTCATCATGATAACCGGCAAGTCACTATGAGACCATTTCACCTCCCGGAGGACCTCCATGCCATCCTTCTGCGGTATCATGAGATCGGTTATCAGCGCGTCCGGATCGTATTCGGAAAGCACTGTATCAAGCCCCTCCGCATTGGTCATCGTCCGAACATCGTAACCTTCGCGCATGAGGATCATTCTGCAGTTTTCGAGAAGGTCAGGTTCGTCGTCAATGACAAGAATTCGTGGTGTGTTGGACATCGTGGTTAGGCGGCTGGAATTGACGGAAAGTTCAACGTAAAGGTGGTGCCGTATTCGGGCGAACTTGCGACAATAATAGTGCCGCCGTGATCTTCTACAATACGATAAGAGATGGCAAGCCCGAGTCCTGTTCCCACGCCAACGTCCTTGGTCGTGAAAAACGGATCATAGATTTTGGACAGATTCTCAGCCTTGATACCGGAACCTGTGTCATGCACGCGCACCTGCACCCGGTTCTCCACTTGGGACGCGTTTATTGTAATACTTCCGCCGCGCGGAGTCGCGTCCATGGCATTGATAATCAGATTGATGAAAACCTGCTCCAGTTCCGTTGACTCTCCATGCACCTGCGGTAGATTCGGCATCGACTCAAGCTTCAGATTTATTCCCCGCTTTTCGGCCTCTTTTCGCACAAGCAGGACAACACCATTAAGTAGAGTATCAAGGTGAATCGGTGCTTTTGTGCCGGACGACTTGCGGGCAAATGAGAGAAGTTTACTGACTATCTTGGAGATGCGGTCCGTCTGCTTGTGCATCATGGTGAGATGCTCTTGCATGTCGTCAACCGTCCGGCCAGCCCGGTAATCGTCAATGAGCAATTCCAGACGATTCTTGATAATGCCGACAGGATTGTTTATTTCGTGGGCGACACCTGCTGCCAGTTGTCCGGTCGCCGACATCTTCTCCATTTGCACAAGCCCCGCCTGTGCGTCCCGGAGTTCGCTTGTTCGCTGTTCGACGATCTGCTCCAAGTTCTCATTCTGCCGTTGTATCTGGTCTGCCAAAGCGATTCGCTCATGATACTCCGATATGATGGCCTTGTCAGCGCGTACCGCAATGATCCAAACCACGAAGAACAACGCCAGGCCCGTCAGAAGTGTGCTGATGAGAATGACAAAGCGGAGTTGTTCGACTTTTCGGTACGTCTCTTCGACGTTCATTAGTATTTCAAATGCAAACCGCGATTGCCCCCCGTCTGCTGTGCGAAAACCGACGGGTACAAAGGCAATCATGTGATCAGTCTCGCCGCTAGCCGAATCAAGATGCGCCGGTGTCTGTTCGCGGACGAGATAAGAGCTGGTCTTTCCTGCAAGTGCGGACAACAAGAGGGAATTTGTCGGATCCTTGGTTCCTTCGCGCACCGAGTCTGTTGAAAAGACGATCTCGTGATTCTTGTCATAAATGCTGATGCGTTCAATAGCAAATCCACTCACGAATGTCTGAACGATTCCCGTGAGTTCCCGATGCGCCAGTGGATGATCAAAAGGATAAGTTTCAAATGTCATCTGCCATGGTTCAAGGTAGAACTTGTCTATTGAACGGGCCAGATGATTAACCGCTGCTTCTCCGTAGGTCTCGGCCACGGAAATCAAGTTTGCTTTCCCAAGTTGATAGGCGACAACACCCCCTGCTCCTACTATAAGTAAGTCGAGCAAAAGAAAGTTGATGGCAAAATACCTGGTAAGTCGTGGACGTAGACGATTCAGCAATTTTCTTTAAGGCTAACTTGATAAAAAACAGTTCGGAACTGATAACTCCGAGTGTGGACTCGATGCCACATAATTAATATCATTAAAAACAAATGTCAACGATAAACTGTCCATTTCACGCCTCAATTTTGAATTTTGAGTTTATTACAACAACTATAACAATTTTCTTTGGACTCTAAACTCTAACATAAATTATAACAAACTCTTACATAAAATTTTGCACCCGGTGAACGTACTTGGCACACACGTTGCCATAAGCAAAGTGGGGACCGCGAAGGCATCTGTGCTGCAAGGTCATTTTCGCCGACGTGGTCCCCCTCTCCCAAATTCTTCAGCGGTGGCAGCTACAACAGGTTTTCCCGGCGCGCCCCGCGTCCAAATCAAGTAAACTTTCAATATAACAAAAGCAGACAGGTTGATCCGGCCATGAGACTTAAGCACCTTTGCACTGCCCTCTTTGCCGCCGCTTGGCTCGGTTCCACGGCACATGCAGCGACCCACAACGTTTCGATTACGAACTTCTCCTTTGCACCGCAATCCTTGACCATTCAGCCTGGGGACACAGTCCGCTGGTCGAACGACGATTCTGCACCTCATACTGCAACCGCCGTTAACGGAGCATTTGACAGTGGTTTTCTCGCGGTCGGATCAACCTTCAGCTTTGCTTTTCCGGAAGTGGGCAGTTTTGCTTACGTCTGTCTTTTCCATTCGGAAATGACAGCGGTAATCAACGTGGGCACCTCCGGTGGCGGTGATGATACGACTTGGGTGGAGTTGAACAGCCCAACCTCTTTGCCGCTTAAGGACGTTCGCTTCATCGACTCGATGACCGGCTGGATTGCAGGTGATCAAGGAGTTCTGCGGACTTCTGATGGTGGCGATTCCTGGCAGCTTGTTGCCACGCCTGAAGATGTCGAAGCCGTCTTCTTCATCTCGCAAACTGAAGGTTGGATCTGCGGCAACGACGGCTATATAGCCCATTCCACAAATGGCGGACAGACTTGGAGCCCGCAGAACAGCGGAGCAGGGGACAAGCTGCGAGACATTTGGTTTACTGACTCGCAAAACGGCTGGGCAGTCGGGAAGGACGGAATCCTCGTCCACACGTCAGATGGCGGACAGAACTGGAATCCACAGTCCAGCCCGGCTCAGGATGACCTTCGTGGCATCCACATGCTTGATAGCCAAACCGGTTGGGTTGTCGGATCGGACGGACTGATACTGTTTACCGACAACGGTGGAAGCAACTGGGCAATTCAACTTAGCGTTCCCGGTGGAGAAGAAGACGAATTTGAAGCCGTAATGGCTTTGAATGATAATTTGGCTTGGGCTGTCGGT
The DNA here is from genome assembly GCA_013360195.1 of bacterium. NCBI lineage: Bacteria > bacterium. The sequence goes on along the minus strand of JABWCQ010000012.1, from coordinate 35,725 downwards.
GGGCAAGGGCGCATTTACCACACTTCCAATGGCGGAGCAACCTGGACTCCTCAAAGCAGTGGAACAACTGTAGCCTTGATGGACGTCTTCTTCACCAGCGAAGATCAGGGTTGGGTGTGCGGTGCGGGCGGCTTTCTTGCCCACGGTATGGACAATGGTGACATGTGGCACACACAAACGGCGCCTGTAGCAGCCACCTTCAATTCGGTTTATTTCGTGTCAGACTCCCTTGGCTTTATGGTCACGGAAGACGGTCGGATCCTCCGTCGTCAGATTGGAGAGATCCATAGCGAGGTTCCGCATCATCAACACGGGACTTTGCACTCTTTCGAGTTGCAGGATGCCTACCCCAATCCGTTCAATCCCAGCACAACGATTGAGTTTTCTCTGCGAAATTCAGGCATGACCACGTTGACCGTTTTCGACATTCTTGGTCAGAAGGTGGCCCAACCTGTCAACGGAAATCTGAGCAGCGGCGCGCACCTGGTCGAATTCAACGCGGCGGGTCTGCCGTCCGGCGCATACTTCTACCAGCTTGCAAGCAACGGGCAAATGGAAACGCGCAAGATGCTCCTGCTCAAGTAGCATTCCAACATACATTTGACTACAGGACCTCTCGCCAATGAGAAATGCTATTCTGACGATTCTATGTTCCTTCGCAGCCTCTTTTGCCGGCGAGATGTATACGATTGTCCAGGGCGGTCAAGACAATCACGTCACGTTTACAAGTGAGGCGCCGCTTGAGGAGATAGTGGGGAAGACCAACATCGTCACTGGATTTGTGATGCTGCCCGACGCTTCCCACCCCGGCAGCGCCGAAATTCACGTGGATATGGCCTCCTTTGACACAGGTATGAGTTTGCGCAACAAACACATGCGCGAAAATCACCTTGAGACCGACAAGTTCCCCGAAGCGGTTTTCAAGCTGACAAGGCTGGAAATACCGGGAGAACATTTGCAAGAGGGCAGCAGAACAGCCGTTAACCTATCCGGGACCATGCTTCTTCATGGCGTTTCCCGGGAGATTAGCCCGATAGCCTGGCTGACGGTGAATGGAAGCGACCTGCTCATAGAAGCAAAGTTCACACTTCGTCTTCAGGACTATAATATCACCCGACCGGAATTCTTGATCATGAAACTTGCCGATGAGCAACGAATTGACGTCAAGCTGGTCGCAAGTAAGTAGTTTTTGTTCATGAGAACTCTCCTTGTCATGAACTACGGGCAGCGATTCTACTTTGATTAGCAACTTTGAGGTCTGCCCGGAACTTTACGCCCCCAGGACCCACCTGGGGGCTTTTTTTTCGCCCCAAAATACAGCAAAATCGATATTTGCAAAATGTGACTTTGGCACACTATGTACCGCTTTTGGGAGCAGTACTCGCGTTTTGGAAAGCTTTTTGCTAAATTGCTTAAATTCAGAAAATCTGTGCAGCAGCCTTGAGCATCCACAAACTAAGCCTCATTCTTCTCTATAGTTTAACCGTCGCCGCCACGTTATATTTGGCTGGCTACGGTTTCGAGTATTATGCGTTGGACTTGCAAGACCGTCCACACCACGAATTGCACGAGAAATGGAAGCCCTCCGGTCTAATTGGGCAAGGCGCTGGGATTGTCGGAAGCGCGCTGATGTTGATTCTCCTGCTGTACTCTGCTCGGAAACGGTTGCGCTTCATGCAGCAAGGGTGGGGAGACATCCGTTACTGGCTGAACTACCATATCTGGATGGGGATTACCGGACCAGTTCTGGTGATTTTCCATACGACCTTTAAGTTCGGCGGCATTGTTGCCGTGTCCTTTTGGTCCATGATGGCAGTTGCTTTAAGTGGAGTCCTTGGTCGGTATATATATGTCCAGATTCCGCGCAGCCTGTCAGGAGACGAACTGTCTTCTGCGGAACTACAGGAGCTCGAGGAGCATTATCGGCGACAACTATCCTCGGAGGCGAGCGGCAATGCGGTGGCGCTGAGCATTCTGGATTCGTTCCTCAAATGGAATTCGCAGGTTAGCGGTGGATTGCTGACATGGTTGAAGCGGGACTTGTCGGCGACAATTCGATATCGACGGCTGAAAAGACAGTTGCAAACGGATGCTGGACTTTCATCCGGTGACGCCAAGCGGCTTGTGAGACTCGCCAGGCGCCGCGCATTGCTTGAACGTCGTGTTGCGTTTCTCGGCCATGCGCGAAAGCTCCTCCATCACTGGCATGTGTTCCACAAGCCCTTTGCTATAATCATGCTGGTCATTATGGTCGTTCATGTGGCAGTGGCGATCTTTCTCGGCTACACTTGGATATTCTGACATGAGCCTGGAAACCCTGATTTATGTTGTCACAGGTCTGCTTGTAGTCGGGTTGCCCGTCCTCTACGTCTTGCGGGAACGAAGCAAGAGTGCTGAAGCCGCCAAGACTTTGGAAGTCTCAACTCTGGCGGGACTTGACCAGCCGGTATCGTTGCATCCGGTGATTGACCCCAATTCCTGCATTGGCTCAGGTTCCTGCACCAAGGCCTGCCCTGAAAAGGGGATCCTTCAGCTTATCAATGGGAAAGCCGCTCTGGTGAATCCTGCGCGGTGTATTGGACACGGTCAATGTCAGGCCGCTTGTCCGGTCGATGCGATAACACTCGTTTTTGGGACTGAGAAACGCGGAGTGGACATCCCGCACGTCAAAGGAAACTTTGAAACGAACGTGCCTGGTATCTTCATTGCAGGGGAATTGGGCGGCATGGGACTTATTCGTAACGCGGTCTCACAGGGACGGCAGGCCGTCGAATCCGTGGCACAGCAGGTCAAGGACGATAAATCAGGCGAAGCTCTCGACTTGGTTATTGTAGGTGCCGGACCTGCAGGCATATCGGCCTCGCTCCAGGCGAAGAAGGAGGGACTGAGATTTGTTACTGTGGACCAGGAAGATTTGGGCGGAACAATATACACATACCCGCGCCAGAAACTTGTCATGGTTCAACCGATGGAGTTGCCGTTGCATGGGCCGGTGAAGCTGAAAGAAGTCGAAAAGGAACCATTGCTTGAGCTGCTTACCACGGTAGTTCAGAATCACAATCTCGAAATCAAGGTTGGCGAGAAGGTAAGCGATATCAAGCGTGAAGGTCACATTTATCGCGTCGTGACCTCAAAGGCGGAATATAAGACTCGCAAAGTACTGCTTGCGATTGGTCGGCGGGGAACCCCGCGCAAAATTGGCTGCCCGGGCGAGAAAAGCGAGAAAGTTACATATCGACTCCTTGACCCGCAAAAATATCATCACAAGAAAATCCTCGTCGTCGGAGGTGGAGACAGCGCAGTTGAGGCGGCGCTCTCACTGTCTCAACAGCCCGGCAATACGGTCCATCTTTCCTACCGGGGTGACAAAATCTTCCGAATAAAGGAAGGCAATCGCACGCGGCTCGAATCTGCAGTTGAAGAAGGCAAAGTCACTATGCTCTTGAACTCAAATGTAACGAGAATAGAACCGGACAAAGTTACCATTGACCAGCAGGGAACCGCGATAACACTTGCAAACGATCAGGTTTTCGTTATGATTGGCGGTGAGTTACCGACCGAATTCCTGAAGGGCGTCGGCATCGAATTCGAACGCAAGTTTGGTCAAGTCTGACAAATGGCGAATTTCAAGAACAGCGGTCAAACAAGCAAATCCAGTCGCATCGCCTTTGCAATCGCGCTGATACTGGTTCCGGCAATTTTTCTGTGGATCTACTTCGCCCCCCAGCCCGGTGGTGAACCGTCCTTTGAAACAATGCAAAGGGAGAGTGAACAGTCACCTGCAATGTCTCCGATTGAGCGAATGGAGGAAATGTGGAAAACCGCCCCTGGTCACGGCCCGGTCGCACTCGAACTTGCAAATCTCTACTTCGAGGACGGGCAGTATGAAAAAGCAATTGAATTTTACCGGATCTTCCTGAAAGATGATACGACCGCCGACGGATGGCTGGTGCGCTTGGATATCAGCCGGGCATTCGCCGCCCTCGGCCGCTCGGACGAGGCCATCAGCGAACTGAATGCTTTACTTAAGGATCATCCTGGTCATGCGGGAGCACTTTATAATCTCGGAGCTATTGAGGCAAATCGAGGTGACCATGATTCCGCGCGTCGGCATTGGAACGAACTGATATCCCTGCATCCGCAAGACACTCTCGCACTTTATGCCAAGGCGGCAATCCCCAAACTAAAACCCGGCGGCCATCCTTAAATCATATGATCTGGCCTCTCTTATTCGTAATCTTAGTCATAACAAATTCGTTTGCGCAACTCTCGCCCGGCGACCTCTCAAAATACCATGCCGCGCTTGAAGGTCTGAACAACTGCACTCAATGTCACGAACTTCGCAATGAAGTGACGGCTGCCAAGTGCCTCGCATGTCATAAGGCCGTCGCCCGCCGCATCGAGGAAAACCGGGGCTATCACTCGAGTGCGGAAGTAAAGCGTGAACGCTGCGCCAAGTGCCACGCTGAGCACTTCGGGCGTGACTTCAATCTTGTCTATTGGAAAGAGGGCAAGGAGAAGTTCGATCATTCCAGGACCGGTTATCAGCTATTGGGCGCACACGCCAAACTGGAGTGTGCCAAGTGCCATACAACTGCATTTCAAACCGATGCGGCGGCCTTTGATTCGACAAGTGACAGAGCGCGCAGTTTTCTCGGACTGTCGCAGCCGTGCATCTCCTGTCATGCCGATGAGCATGGAGAACAACTGACCAATGATTGTGCCTCCTGCCATGGCTACGACAAGTGGACTCCCGCACCGCAATTCTCGCACGACAAATCCAGATATCCCCTCACCGGAAAACACAGGGACGTGGCCTGCGCGAAGTGTCACAAGTCGGAATCATCTCCGGAGAGTACCGCTCCGTTGATTGCGGATCCCGTGCGTCCTCTGGAGCGTTCGGTCTATCAAGGAGTCGATTTCGCAAACTGCAAATCCTGTCACAACGACGTCCACGAAGGTAAGTTTGGTGTCAATTGCAGCGGATGTCACACGACGGAGAGCTTTGCAGTGGCGCAAATGGCAAAGGACTTTGACCACAACAAAACCGGCTTTCCGCTCACTGGCAGGCACATTGGCCTGGAGTGCGTCAAGTGTCATACTTCTGGTCGAATGACTGAACCGGTCGCGCATGCTGCCTGCAAAGACTGTCACCTGGACACGCACCGAGGACAATTCTCCTCACGCACTGACGGCGGCGCCTGCGAGTCGTGCCACACCGTAGACGGTTTCCTGCCCGCCCGCTATGGGATTGAGCAGCACGCGCAAAGCAAATTCCCGCTTCAAGGCAGTCACTTGGCGATTCCGTGTATCACTTGTCACACCCCTTCGCTGACCGACCGCAATGGTGCATACGCCAAGTTTGTATTTGAAGATCAGACCTGCAAAGGATGCCATCGGGATGTTCATCGAGGTCAGCTCGACAAGTACATGACCGGTAACGGCTGCGAGTTCTGCCACAATGTGGAAAGCTGGCACAATATAACATTTGACCACTCAACGACCGGTTTCCCGCTTATCGGAAAGCATGATCAAACGGAATGCATGTCCTGTCATGCCCGCGAGAATCTGGGCACGCCTGAAGAGATGATTCGTATGGCCCCGCTGGCGCGGGAATGCGAACTTTGCCACAAGGATCCGCACCGTGATCAGTTTGTTCTTGACTATACTGCGGAAGCGAAAGTCAAGTGCAGCCGTTGTCACACCCCGGATGCATGGAAATCTCTTGTCTTTGATCACAACCGCGACTCCAAGTGGCCGCTGGACGGCGCCCATCAGCAGGTCGCATGCAATTTGTGCCACAAACCGCAAACTGATGCTGACGGCACCTTTGTCCTCTATCGCCCTCTCCCATCCGCCTGCAAGGATTGCCACGGCGGAGCTTCATTCGAACGACCATGAACTGCCAACTCGCGCGATTCTCACTCCTTCTCCTTCCCGCCCTGTTGTCTTTGACTTCAGTTGCTTTTGCGGCCATTGAATCCCCGCATGGAAAATTCAACCTGGATTGTCAGCTTTGCCACACCACTGACAATTGGCTGCAATTAAAGCAGGACGGCGGTTTCTCGCATGAAACGATGACGTCGTTTCCTCTTGTCGGCAAACACAAGGGTGTGAAGTGTATTGATTGCCACACATCGCTGGTTTTTGTCGAAGCGCCAACCCAGTGTGTCGACTGCCACACCGACATACATCGCGGCCAGTTCACGAGCAACTGCGGCCAGTGCCACACTCCCGGACAGTGGGTTGATGAAGTAAACTTCCGCAGGATGCACGATGCCACCCGTTTTCCGTTGGTTGGTGTGCATGCTTCGCTGGATTGCCAGAGCTGTCACTCTGCAGGACAGTACGTGAACTTGGTTACGCGGTGCATTGGCTGCCATGCGGAGGACTTTGCTTCTACAACAACGCCGGATCATACTGACGCCGGATTCTCACAAAACTGCACTGAGTGTCACAGTGTGAGTGCCTCTTCCTGGAAAGGCCCGCAGTTTGTTCACTCGGAGACGTTTCCATTAACCGGCGGTCATGCGTTGAACGATTGTCAGGCGTGTCACTCCGCGGGATACGTGAACACCTCGACCGCTTGCGCGGAATGTCACTCGGCCGATTACACGAATGCTCAGAATCCGACACACGAGGCCGGGGCCTTTCCACAGGAATGCCAAACATGCCACACCATCAACTCGTGGCGGCCCGCGGCTTTCGACAATCACAATCTGACTGCATTTCCGCTGACTGGGGCGCACATCCTGACCGATTGCGCACAGTGCCATGTCGGAGGTCAGTATACAGGTACCGCTACGGCTTGTGCCGACTGTCATCAAGCGGACTATGACGGTGCGACAAATCCTGTTCACGACGCCGCTGCTTTTGGTTCATCGTGTGAGCAATGTCACTCGACGGAATCCTGGCGTCCTGCTGATTTTGACAACCACCATCTCACAGCATTTCCGCTCACGGGCCGGCACATTGAAGTGAATTGTTTGGAGTGTCACGTTGGTGGTCAATTCTCAGGAACTCCGGCGGATTGCTGGTCTTGCCATCAGGAGGACTATAATGCAACGACCGACCCGAACCATGTTGCTTCCAATTTTCCGCAGAATTGTGAAGTTTGTCACTCGACGGACAACTGGAATGACGCTCTGTTTGATCACAACCTGACAAGTTTCCCGCTAACCGGTGCGCACGTGCAGACGAATTGCCTCGACTGCCACATCGGCGGTGTCTATGACGGCACGCCGGCGGATTGCTGGTCCTGTCATCAGGAGGAATATAATGCAACGACCGACCCGAACCATGTTGCCTCCAATTTCCCGCACGACTGTGCGGTGTGCCACAACACGGTCGATTGGGAACAGGCGACGTTCGATCACAATAACACGGACTTCCCGCTAACCGGTGCGCACGTGCAGACGAATTGCCTCGATTGCCACATCGGCGGTGTCTACGACGGTACTCCGGCGGATTGCTGGTCCTGCCATCAGGAGGAGTATAATGCTCAATCGGATCACGTCCAGAACAATTTCCCGCACGACTGTGCGGTGTGCCACAACACAGTCGATTGGGAACAAGCGACGTTCAATCACAATAACACGGACTTCCCGTTAACCGGTGCGCACGTGCAGACGAATTGCCTCGACTGCCATGTCGGCGGTGTCTATGACGGCACGCCCACGGATTGCTGGTCTTGCCACGAACAGGACTACAATGACGCCGACGATCATCTCGAAAACAATTTCCCCCATGATTGCCTGCAGTGTCATAATACGAATGACTGGGACAGCGGCTTCAATCACAGCAACACCGACTTCCCGTTAACCGGAGCGCACGTGTCTGTGAATTGTTTGAGCTGTCATACCAATGGCCAGTTTGAGAACACACCAACGGATTGCTGGTTCTGTCATCAAACCGACTTTAACAACGCGAACAATCCGGATCATAACGAAGGCTATCCGCAAGAGTGTCTGGATTGCCACACGACGTCCAATTGGAACTCCAATTTCAATCACGACCAACAGCATTTCCCAATCTACTCCGGCCGTCACAGCGATGAGTGGAATCTTTGCAGCGAATGCCACACGACACAAGGCAACTTTGCGGCCTTCAGCTGCATCGACTGCCATGAGCATAGCAACCAGGGCGACGTGGACGACGAGCACGAAGACGTTTCTGGCTACACCTACACGCCAACGTCATGCTATAGCTGTCATCCCGACGGGAACGAAGGCCCCAATGTTCGCAAACGGAATCACAAGGAAGTGAAGCCTGAACGCACGGGAGTGAAAAACTGATGAAAAGCGCCGCACTTTCACTCTTGCTGCTCGCCGCTTCACTCTGTTCCGCTCAGTTGCGGACTGCCGTTCAATACGTTTCGAACACTGCAGTCTATCTCGCTGCCGGTCGCGATGCGGGCGTCACCGTCGGGGATTCCGTTCAAATCATTCGCACAGGCAAAGAGTGGATTCTTCTAACCGTCGATTTTGTCTCTGACAAATCTTCTTCTTGCGCCTTGACCGATGCAGCTTCCGTGGTTGCAGTGGGTGATTCTGCCATGATTCTTACGAAAAAAGTCGTGCTCGAACCCGGCGTTCTGGAATTGCCTGCGGAGACTCCGTTGTCCTCTGACCCTGCGGAACCAAGTGTGCAGCCGTCGCGAACCGGTCGCGCCAATCAGCTTTCCGGCCGTGTGAACGTCGGTTATGCTCTGCAGGACGACCGCGAGCTGACTGCATATGATTACACCGAGCCGACGTTTGGCATGCGGGCATCGTTGAATCGGATATCCGGCTCTGAAGTCAACGCCCGGGTCAATTTACGCCTGCGCCGAACGAATAGATCCGACGATAACAGATCATTTTCCTCAAACCGGATTTACGAAGCGCTGCTTGCCTACGAACCTAAGGAAAAGCCGTTTCACGCCGGACTGGGTCGGCTGCTCTTGCGGGAAACCCGCGGCTTCGGCTACCTCGACGGGGTGTACATGAAATATGCTCTCAATCGCACCTGGACATTCGGACTTCTCGGCGGCATCGAACCTGATCTGCAAAACACTCGTATTCAATCCGATGTCACGAAACTAGGTGCTTTTGCTTCGTTCGAGCGGCACAGTCGCGGTGTACATGCCGTTCAGGCCACCGCGTCCCTGGCAGGCCGTTATCTCGACGGAGAGATCAGCCGCGAATTCCTCTACCAGCAATTAAACTACAGCTACGGTTCAAAGCTGCGCTTGTTCGAAAGCACTGAGTTGAATTTGAATCGAGGTTGGTTGAACGATGCCGAAGGTTCAAGTCTGACGTTAGCCTCACTCTTGCTCGATGCGCATTATCGCATTTCCCGCTTGCTGGGAGTCTCTGTCGGCTATGACAATCGCACAAACTACTACACTGCCGAAACTCGCAGCATTCCCGACAGCATTTTCGCAAGTTCTCTGCAGCAAGGTTTACGCGCTGGGGTAGATACTCGATTCGGCGATTCCTACAGCGCCGATATCGGAATTGCGCAGCGCGGCGGAGATGGCGACTTTTCTTCATCTTCCAGCGGTTGGTTCAGAATTGGCAGCAGCAACCTCCTGAAGTCAAGTTTCGCAGTTTTTGCCCGCGTCCGCTGGTTTGACAGCGATTTCAGCAAAGGTACGCAGCCGGCGGTTTCATTGTCCCGGGAGCTTGCTCACTGGTTAACCACTCAACTTGAACTCGGCTCCAATGACTATGAAATCGGTGAACCCGCTGAACGCGTCTCCCAACAGTGGGTTTCGATTGGATTGGACGCTCGGCTCTCAAAACCGCTCTTGGCGGCAGCAGAGTTTGAGCAGGGATTCGGGGATGGCCGGGATATCTCATTTCTGTCTCTGCTTCTTGGGTACCGTTTTTAGGAACTGAACCACGAAAAAAAGGGCGACGAATAGTCGCCCTTTTTGCTGTAAATAACGCCCGGCCTATCTTTTGTAATTATTACCTATATTATGCCCCAAATGCGCATCCTCTGCGCACCTGCGCACCTCGTTTTCAACCTTTTGCGTCATTCCGGGTCTAACAGTAAGAGCCACCGAACTTCACATCGCGTCTATCGCTGAAAATCAAAATCATTTCAGAATTTGTGAGTCAAATTCATAAAATATTGATCTTTGGGCTGCTGTTATGGATAGTCATGTCCTGTTCAGCACCTCACGACAATCCGCTGGATCCGGAGTCTCCTTACTTTGTGACGCCGGATTCTGTGCCCGTTACCCCTCCAGAACCCACTTTTTCTGCAACTGTGCGTAGCGTGCACAAGGGGCGGACGACCATTGACCTCTATTCCGTGAAAACCGAACTTTGGCCGGACTCAAACGTAGTCTTGGACTCGGTCACGGTTCAGTACAAAACCACGACTCCTCGGCGCATGACCTTCTGGCCGAATGGCCGCTGGATTTTTACCTTCAATTCAACCAATGTCGGCGATGATGACCTTGAATCTGCCGTCGGCGAGCCGTTCTATTTCCGCGCCTATGTCCATGGTGATTCGGTGCAAACCGTCGGTCCGCAAATCTTCGTTCGTGTGATTCACGACACGCCGCAGACGGGTTCTCCGTCTTCCGGCCAAATTGTTGGTGCATTGCCGATTCTTACTTGGCCGGATTTCGCCGCGTCGTTTCCTTTCCGATACCAGGCATATGTCGAGCTTGAGGACAGGCATAATGCCCAAGTGGACACGGTCTGGATTTCCGACACCTTGTCATCAAGCGTACGGACGATTCAAGTCAGTGACTCTCTCGGGGATACTGTCCCCGACAGCTCACCGGACTCCCTGTTCTATCGTTGGTCGCTAATAGTTTACGACCCCTTCGGCAATTCCTCCATTTCTGTCGAATCGGTATTCAACGTGCAGCACGGAGTCCTGCCATGAGCACGGGACTCCTAACCTCGGAACAGGTGCTGCATGCCGGCCAGAAACTCCTCGAACTTCGCCCGCTTGAGGAAGTCTTTCATTCAGTGCTGGATATCGCTGCCCAAGCCATGCACGCCGAAACGGCCATGATTATCTTGAGCAGCTCGGGATCATTGTCCCTTGCGGCAGTGCATCAGACCCGCGGCGAATCACGCACACTTGACGAAGTCTCACAGTCTCTCATCAAGGAATCAATCGATTCCAACAAGCCAATCCTGACGGAAAGTGCCGTGGAAGACCCCCGCTTCTCCGGCAAGTCGTCAATTATCCTTCAGCACATTCAATCAGCCGCTATCGTCCCGTTGTCAGGCCGCAATGCCGTGGAAGGTGCTCTATATCTTGACAGCCGTTCCGATCGAGACCTCTTTCGCAAAGAAAACCTCGCGCCGCTCTCTACCCTTGCCGCCTTCGCAACTCTCGCAATAGAAAACGCACGCCGTTACGACCGGGCGCGAAGTGAAATTGCCGCACTGAAGTCCAATGACAATAAACGGCTCCTGATCGGAGACAGTCATCCGATGCGTGAGCTCTATAGCCTGATTGCCCGCGTCGCTCCCAATGATCTTCCCGTCATCATAACCGGAGAATCCGGAACGGGCAAGGAACTCATTGCACGTGAAATACATCGTACAAGTCCCCGCGCCAATAAACCGTTTCTCGCGCTCTATTGCGGTAATGTCTCTTCCGAGCTATTCGAAAGCGAGCTGTTCGGGCATAAGAAAGGCAGTTTCACGGGTGCGTCTGTGGATAAACAAGGCCTTGTGGAAGCGGCCGAAGGAGGCACACTCTTTCTCGACGAAGTTGCGGACATTCCAGTCAGCATTCAGGCCAAGCTCTTGCGCTATCTGCAGGAATCCGAATACCGCAGAGTCGGCGATGTGGAGATTCGTAAGGCCAATGTCCGCATCGTCACCGCGACAAACAAGAACCTGCAGACAGAGATTCAGGCCGGCAGGTTTCGCGAGGATTTGTACTACCGGTTGTTCATTCTCCCCATCGTTTCGCCGCCGCTTCGAGACCGCCGCTCGGATATTCCATTGCTGGTGCATCATTTCCTTCGCAAGGTCGGAAACAAGGTTTCAGGAATATCACCCGAAGCGCTTCGCCGTCTGCAATCCTACTCGTGGCCTGGCAATGTTCGCGAACTCGAAAACACCATTGTCCGTGCCGCTGTCATCACTCGCAGCGACCGTATTGAAGTGGACGACATTTCTCATCAGGGCATCACAAAAGAGACGAGTGGGAATGAAGACTTGAGCTGGAAAGCAGCAGAGAAAAATCACATTTTGCAGGTTCTCGATTTGTGCAATGGAAATCGTTCAAAGGCTGCCGTTATTCTTGGGATATCCCGCCGTTATCTGCACTATAAGCTCAAGGAGTGGGAGGAGCAAAGTCTCTCATGAGAGCCCTCTCCGAACGGTTGACAGATCGCAAGCTGATTTCGCGCGGTGACATCTCCTCGGCCTATCGCGCGCGGGATAAGAGCCTCGACCGTGATGTGTTTTTGAAGATTCTTCATCCGCATTTCGCTCAGGACGAGGAGTTGCGCGCGCGATTCGAACGAGAGGCACGAGCTGCTGCCAAACTTGATCACCAAAATCTCGTGCGCATCTATGAAGTCGGCGAGGACCCGCACGAAGGTGCTTTCATGCTCTTGGAATGGGTTGAGGGGGAGACTCTCGCTGCCCGGCTTGCCCGCGAAAAGACACTGCACGCTTCACAAGTCCGCACGCTGGCCGCTGCGCTCTTGCATGCACTTGCAGCCCTGCACGAAGCCGGTATCTTGCATCGTGATGTCAAACCCGAGAACATTCTGTGTCGCCGCGACGGCCTCTTCAAGCTCACTGATTTCAGTCTGGCATTGCTTTCCGATGCGCCCAAGCTAACTTACCATAATGCAGTTGTCGGCACTCCCGCTTACCTTGCTCCGGAACTGGCCCGAGGCAAGTCCCCGAGCGAACGGTCAGACCTGTTTGCCGTCGGAGTAGTTCTGTATGAGGCCGCAACTGGAATCAACCCGTTTGCGGCCGATTCTCTGCTTGAATCCTTGCGCCGTGTCAGAGAAGAAGAGCCCGATTGGCTCTTGTTGAGCTCGCTGGAATCGGACAAGGCTCTGGAACTGTTGATTCGCACCTGTCTAACCAAAGAAGCGGGCGACCGGCCTGCCACGGCTTCCAATGCCCTGAATCTCCTCGCAGGAGAGCCGTCAAGCGCGAACGTGCAGCCCGTTTCCCGACTCCGCACCTATATTTTTCCAATTACCGCCGCAATATTCTCAATTGTAGTTGCCGTCATCCTCTGGCCTGACGGTGGCCGGAAGAAAGACGTTGTCCCGGCGATTGTATCAAGAGACTCGTCTGCTGTTTCCGAAAGCACCCCGGACACTTCCAAAACCGTCAACTTGCAGTCATCAGAAACTGAATCAGCTCGAAAACAAGAACCTGTGAAAACAATTGAGTCCCGGAAACCTGACACGGCTGTATCCGTAAAAAGTGCAGCTTCAACGGACTCCCAGTCAATTATTCCCGATAGCGTTGACTTGTTTCTGGACACTTTTCCGTGGGCGCACGTCTCTCTTAATGGAGTTGATCTCGGCACAACGCCACTTGGCAAATCTCTGAGACTGCCACGCGGCCAGCATGTTTTTGTTCTTCGCAATCCCGCGTTTCCGCCCATTCAAGCTAATCTGGAGTTGACCGCAGATTCCCGCCGTCAAATCAAACTGGCGGAGCATGTGCAGCACGTGGAAGTTTCCGTCGAACCGTGGGGGGATATCTACCTTGACAACGAAAGAATCGGAACATCGCCGCTGAATCGGCTCTTGACCGTGCTGCCCGGCACACATACATTACGCATAACGCACACCGTGCTGCCTCAACTTGAAAAGAGTTGGCAGGCGGCCGCCGGTGACACAATTCGAATTCACGCCAATCTGCAAACGTCCGAGCTCGCCATTCGCACCCCGGGAGAGAAGAATTGATTCTTGTCCTGTCTCTATTTGTCTTAGTGTCAAGTCTGGCTGCCCAGACAAATGTTGTTGCCGAAGCGGAATCGCTGTTTCATGCCGGCGATTATGAGCGGGTCGAATTGTTGGCACTGCGCTCCGCAAATTCTCTCGACCTGTCTGAGTCAGATAGAGTCACACTTGAATTGCTTGGCGGATACTCATTGATAATGCTCGAGCGGGAAGAAGACGCTCGAACTCACTTTCAGCGTGCTCTTGATCTCGATTCAACGCTTACCCTTGACCCCGTTCAGGTCAGTCCCAAATTCCGTGTCGTGTTCGATGACGTGAAGTCCGAGTGGCAATTGCAGAGAAGTCTCCGCGTGCCTAAGATTAGGACCGTCGAAACGACTGAGTCTCGCCGTGCTCGCACGGAATCTCATATAATGAATCTCTTTGCTCCCGGCGCGGGATTCTTAAGCGAACGTGAGCATCTTCGCGGTGCGGTTCACCTTATTGCACAGACGGCATTGACCGCACTGTGGCTCTCGGAACTCAAACAGAACAATGACGCGCGAAAAAAATACCTTGACGCCGATTCCTCCTCTCAGGCTGTCGACCTCTATCGTGAATACGATGACCACCATCGCCGCATGTGGGCCTTTGGCCTCGCAGCCGCCGGGGTTTACCTCGCTTCACAGCTCGATTTGACCCTTTGGCGAGCTTCCAAAACACCGGTTACCGTTTCCGCTTCAGCAAACTCACTCAATCTTCATTACAAATTCTGATTGGAATCCTGCGCACCACGTTCACAGCAATTGTAACGGCAGCGCACACAATTGTATTGAAAATCCCTTGTAGAAATATGTAAATATTACAATTAAGAGACTGGTACATCTATTGCCCTATGTATTATCGAAAGTTGCTATAGAAACCCAGTTTCACACCTTAGTTTGTGGAGAAAAAAATGAAGAAATTAATCCTTTTAGCGCTCGTTAGCCTGTTCGGCCTGAGTACGGCCTGGGCTCAAACGGGCAGCCTGACCGTAACGGTCTTGGGCGGACTGGACCAGACGCCGGTCGCTGGTGCTTGGGTACGCGCCGACGGTGATGGCCACGGTCACAATCGCCCACACTTTGAAGGCCCCACGGATGTCAACGGTCAAATTACGTTCGCCGACATTCCGGCCGTAGAGTATCACGTTATGGCCGGCGTACCCCCGATGCCTCCGGTACACGGTGAAGTAGAAGTCCTCGAAGGCGAAACAGCGACACTGACGTTGACATTGCCGTTCTTTGAACCGGCACCGCGCATCGCAGTGATGCCCGACCACGACGTCCACTTCGGACCGGTCGGAGTCGGTACGACCTTTACGCGCATGGTTCGTGTAATGAACCTCGGCACGCTTGACTTGAACGTGTCCATCGCTGTAACTGGCGATGCGTTTGGTTTGGCCTCTGATGCTGAATTCACGCTCACTCCCGATCCGATGGGCAGCAATGCCGAAGTGCTGGTCACTTTCTCTCCGACTGCAATTGGCCCCTATGAAGGCTTGATGACCATTACTTCCAATGATCCTGAACATGGAACGATCGAGCTTGAACTCGACGGTCTTGGAGCGGAAATCATTACCGGCGGACTCTCCGTTGATGTTGTTGTCACAGACTCTAATGGCGTCACCACCCCGGTGGACAGCGCTCGCGTGCGTGTCTCCTTTATTCGCGACCACGGCGGCCCGCGTCCGCATCATATTCGTGGCCTCACGGACGAAAACGGCAACTTGACGATTGACGCGCTGCCCGTTGGTATCTACAACGTGAATGCTTCCAAGCGCGGCGTCGGCTTTGCCAGTGAAGTTATCGAAATCACCGAAGGACAGACTGCCTTTGTGACCTTGTCGCTGATTCCCGGCGATGGCCCCGGAGGCCCCGGCCACGGACATCATTTCGAAATTGTTGAACTCGCAGGAACGGTGTCTGTGTCGAATCCCGATACCGCGAACCCCGAGCGTGTCCTCTATCAGCTTGATGTGGATGCCGATGGTGTTATGGATTACCGCCTGAATTTCGGTCCGCCGGACTACGTTCCGCCGTCAGGCGCTGAGCGTCCGGCGAATGGCGATGCTATTACTGTGACCGGTGCGCTGATGTCACATGGCGAGCCCCCGATGGTTCATGTTCACACGCTGAACGGCGAACTCTGGTGGGATCCCCGTGGCGGCCGCGATGGCGAACACGGTGGCGATGCCGGCGGGCGTGCTGAAGGCTTCAACGTTGAGAACATTCTTATCTGGACCGAAGTCTCTGGAACTGTGACGGACATTGATGTCTATGGCTCCGCATTCTACGGTCTCGACACCGATAACAACGGCACGGCGGATTTTGTGATTGACCTTGGCGACAATTTCGACCTGGACAATCCGCTGCTTCCGGTTGAAGGCGAGCGCGTGACTGTTGTCGGCGGCGTTCTTGAAGGCGCTCCCGAAGCATTGAATGCGGAATGGATTATCGCCTACGAAATCAACCTGAATTTCTTCCGTATGCCCGGCGACACGGACGGCTTGAACCCGATTGACGGAAGCACAGATGTAACGCCGACTCCGTCTCCAATCGTTGTCTCGCACCTCGTCGCGACAAACTATCCGAATCCTTTCAACCCGACGACGAACATTCAATTCTCGACTCCGATTACCGGACTTGTGAATCTGACTGTCTTTGACGTCCTCGGCCGTCAGGTTGCCACGCTCGTCAATGAAAATCTGACTGCGGGCACCTATACCGCTCAATTTGATGCGGCCAGCCTCCCGTCCGGTATGTATATGTACCGTTTGACCCTTGACAACCAACAGATTGTCAATCGGATGCTGCTGCTCAAGTAGTCAACTGCTCCCTCAGGCAGAAGGCCCCCGTTCGGCGCAAGCCGGGCGGGGGCTTTCCATTCATAAATCCCGGTGCATGTTACATACTGCAAAGCATGCGGAGATTTCGTATAATATGAGAACAAGAACGCGAAACCTCCTTCGTTTTTCCTAACCGTATAAATTACAAAGGAATACATCCTTCACTGACATGACAGTCTGGACCCGCGCCTCCCGCATCGAAGCACTGCACAAACTCATTACGCAACGAATCCTCGTATTGGACGGCGCAATGGGCACCCTGATTCAGCGTCATGGCTTGACTGAGGCTGATTACCGGGGTGCGCGCTTTGCCGAATGGCCGCGCGACCTGAAGGGCAACAACGACTTGCTTGTCCTGACCAAACCTGAGCTAATCAAGAAACTGCATGCCCTCTACTTCGAAGCTGATGCCGACATTGTTTCGACCAATAGCTTCACGGCCAATGCGCCGTCTCTTGCAGACTATGGCATGGAGGAGTTCGCAGAAGAAATAAACCTTGCCGCCGCTCAGGTTGCGCGGGCAGCAGCCGATGAATTCGAGCTTCGGGAGCCGTCGCGGCCACGTTTCATTGCCGGAAGCATCGGCCCCACCAACAAGACCCTTTCGCTTTCACCAAATGTGAACGATCCCGGCTACCGCGACCTGAACTTCGATCAGATGGTTACGGTTTACGAAGCATGCGCGCGCGGATTGATGCAGGGCGGGGCGGACCTCCTCTTGATTGAAACGTCCTTTGACACGTTAAACGCCAAGGCCGCCATCTTCGCTGTTGAAAACGTCTTCGACTCCCTCGGCGAGCGCGTTCCTCTGATCGTCTCAGGCACGATCACGGATGCCAGCGGCCGCACTCTTTCCGGACAAACCACCGAGGCATTCTGGAATTCCATCAGTCATGCGAAACCTTTTGCCGTCGGATTGAATTGCGCGCTTGGGGCAGAGACCATGTTGCCCTACTTGCAGGAACTTTCGCGTGTTGCGGATTGTTACGTGAGTCTTCATCCCAACGCCGGTCTGCCCAACGAGTTTGGCGAGTACGACGACACGCCGGAGCATATGGCCAAAGTCATGGGCGGATTTGCGCAGGCAGGATTACTCAACATCGCCGGTGGCTGCTGCGGAACACAGCCCGGGCATATCTCCGCAATTGCGAATGCGGCAAAGCTGCACTCTCCGCGCAAAATCGTTCACTTGCCCGCGCGCTTGCGTGTCTCCGGTCTCGAACCGCTGACCATTGGGGAAGAAAGCGGCTTCGTCAACATCGGTGAACGCACTAATGTTACAGGCTCGGCGCGCTTTGCCAAACTGATTCTCGATGGCAACTACGAAACTGCCATTGAAGTTGCAAGGCAGCAGGTCGAAAGCGGCGCGCAGATGATTGACATAAACATGGACGAAGGTCTGCTCGATTCAGAGGCGGCCATGGTGCGCTTCCTGAACCTGATAGCGACTGAGCCCTCCATTGCCCGTGTGCCGTTCGTTATCGACTCATCCAAGTGGTCGGTCATCGAATCCGGTCTGAAGTGCATTCAGGGTAAACCCGTCGTCAATTCAATCAGCATGAAGGAAGGTGAAGCCGAGTTTCTTCGTCAGGCGAAGTTATGCAAGCGTTACGGCGCCGCCGTAATAGTCATGTGTTTTGACGAGCAGGGACAGGCAGATACCGTCGAACGCCGCGTCGCGATTGCCGAACGGGCATACAGACTTCTGATGGAGCAGGCGGGTTTTCTTCCTCAGGATATCATCATCGACCCGAACATCTTCGCCATTGCCACCGGTATCGAAGAGCATAATGATTACGCCGTACAATTTTTCGAAGCGACGCGGCAAATCAAGTCCAGGTGCCCTCATGTCCGCATCAGCGGCGGATTGAGCAACGTCTCCTTTTCCTTCCGGGGCAACAACCCGGTTCGTGAAGCCATTCACGCCGTCTTTCTCTACCATGCCATCCATGCCGGTATGGACATGGCCATTGTTAATGCGGGCGCACTTCCGATTTACGACGACATCGAACCGCAACTCCTTGAGCGTGTCGAGGACGTGGTGATGAATCGCCGTGCGGACGCTACCGAGCGTCTCCTCGAATTTGCGGCGACTGTAAAAGGAAAGGCGAAGGATAAAACAGTCGAACTCGAATGGCGCAAGCACGATGTTCACGAGCGGCTCAAGCACGCGCTGGTCGAAGGTATTGACGATTTCATTATCGAAGATACCGAAGCCGCGCGGCAGATCTTCGCCGAGCCCATTGAGGTAATCGAGGGACCGCTCATGGCAGGCATGAATCGAGTCGGCGACCTCTTCGGGGCGGGTAAGATGTTCCTTCCGCAGGTCGTCAAGAGTGCTCGCGTCATGAAGAAGGCTGTCGCCTATCTGATTCCCTATATTGAAGCGTCCAAAAAGGCCGGCGAGAGTTCGAGTAAAGGCCGGATTCTTCTTGCCACGGTGAAAGGAGATGTCCATGACATCGGCAAGAACATCGTCGGTGTGGTGCTGCAATGCAACGGCTTTGAAGTCATTGACCTCGGAGTTATGGTGCCCTGCTCGAAAATCCTCGAAACAGCCGGCAAGGAACGGGTTGACTTAATCGGACTGAGCGGTCTGATTACACCGTCACTTGAGGAAATGTCCTTCGTGGCTTCCGAAATGGAACGCCTGCATATGAATACACCGCTTCTAATCGGAGGCGCGACGACGTCTCGCGTTCACACCGCCGTAAAGATTAGTCCGAAATACTCCGGTCCGACGGTTCATGTCCTCGACGCCTCCCGCGCGGTTGGTGTTGCAACAAGTCTGATTAGCAAACAGCTTCGCGAGGAATTCGTCCGTGATATTGCAGCGGATTACGAAAAAGTCCGCGCAATTCGTGCGCAGCAATCCGGAGCGCAAAAACTTGCCGCTATTGAAGAAGCAAGAGCAAACCGCGCGAAACTGAATTTCGACGACGTCGTAAAACCCAATCAACTTGGCCTGACCGTCCTGCGCGACTATCCGCTCGAAAGACTCGTGGAGCGGATGGATTGGACTCCGTTCTTTCAGGCTTGGGAACTCTCCGGCAGGTATCCTGCAATTCTTGATGACAAAGTGGTCGGCGAAAGCGCTCGCTCCCTGTTCCGCGATGCGCAGGAAATGTTGACGGATATTCTCGCTCATCGCAGACTCAAAGCGCATGCAGTATTCGGAATTTTCCCGGCTAACAGCGTCGGCGATTCCGTCGAAATCTACACGGACGACACGCGCAAAAGAATTCTCACGACGTTCCATATGCTTCGTCAGCAAATGAAAAAGGATTCCGCGTCGCCGAATCTCTCCCTGGCGGATTTCATTGCGCCGAAGGACTCAGGTATAGCCGACTATATGGGCGGCTTTGCGGTCACCTCCGGCGGCGAACTGAATCAGCTCGTCGCAGATTTTGAGAAAAACCACGATGACTATCGCGCAATTCTCGTCAAAGCTCTCGCCGACAGACTCGCGGAAGCCTTTGCCGAGCACCTGCATGAGCGGGTGCGCAAGGAATTCTGGGGCTACGCTCCGGACGAGAGTTTGACCAATGACGAGCTCATCAAAGAATCCTATCGCGGGATTCGCCCCGCACCCGGCTATCCCGCCTGCCCGGAGCATTCCGAGAAACGCACTCTGTTTGATTTACTTCAGGCGGAGCAAAATGCCGGCATCACTCTGACCGAGCACTTTGCCATGCTCCCGGCATCATCCGTTTCCGGCTTTTATATTTCTCATCCGGAATCAAAATACTTCGGTATCGGTAAAATCGCCGATGACCAGGTGCAGGACTACGCGCACCGCAAGGGACTCTCGCTGCAGGAAGCCAAACGGCTGCTTGCCTCAAATCAAGACTGAAATGATAGACCTCCGCTCCGATACAATCACCAAACCGACAGCCGCCATGCGGCAGGCCATGGCCTCAGCTGAAGTCGGTGACGACCAGTTCGGCGAAGACCCGACCACAAACCTTCTGCAGGAACGTGTTGCTGAGCTATTCGGCAAGGAAGCCGCGCTGTTTTTTCCGACCAGCACGATGGCCAATCAATGTGCCATTCGAACTCTGACGCGTCCGGGCGATGAAGTCATTGTGACTAAGGATGCACACATCGTTCTGTATGAGGCGGGCGGAATCCCGGCTAACTCCTCGGTGCAGCTGCAGCAGGTCGGCGAAAACGGCAGATTTACTGTCGAAGAATTTATTGCGAACATCAAAGGCTTTGATTTCGACGTGAATCCGCCGACCACAGTCGTATCCGTTGAGAATACACACAACCGCTCAGGCGGAACTATTTTCCCGCAACCTGAACTCAGGCGAATCTGCAGTACTGCCAGGGAACGGCGGATTCACTCGTATTGCGACGGTGCGCGAATCTGGAATGCGTCAGTAGCTTCCGGCATGCCGCTGGCCGAGTTGGCGGATCCGTTTGATTTGATCTCTGCCTGTTTCTCCAAGGGACTGGGCTGTCCTGCCGGTTCGATTCTTGTGGGGAATTCTGAACTGATAAAGCGAGCATCGCGATATCGCCGGATGCTTGGAGGAGCCATGCGTCAATCGGGCATCCTTGCCGCTGCCTGTCTCCATGCGCTGGAGTATCACATGGAACAGTTGCACAACGACCATGCAAATGCGCGGAAACTCGCCGAATTGCTGTCCGAATCTGCGCTCATTGATCTCAATCCCTCCAATGTGCAGACGAATATCATCATTCTTGATATCAAGACTCCGGCACCCGACGCAAAGACCATAGTCTCAAAGGCGGAGCGGATCGGCGTGCGCTTCTTCGATTTCGCACCCCGTACCATCCGTCTCGTGACCCACCGCGATGTCACAACGTCTCAGTGCATCGAAGCCGCCAAACTGATTCGCAAGGCGATTGAATCATAGACAATGGTATATAGCTGCCTTGCTGGTCGCGCTTTCATTGCGGCTGTACGGGCTGGGTGACGAGAGCCTCTGGCTCGATGAACAGCACACATTGGGTTTGATGAAAAAAGGTTGGAGCGGCATTACTGCGGACGCGACGCAGGGGCCGCTCTTTCTATTGCTCGAAAAGCTGTTCACTTCGGTTACAGGTCTTTCCGAATCCGGCCTCCGTGCAATTTCGGTTGTCTTCGGAGTGGCCTCGGTAAGCGCGCTTTACCGGCTTGCATTGTTTCTGTTCACTCCCGCCGCTGCTTTGTGGGCTGCATGGCTGATGGCCGTCAACCCCGCGATGATACATATCAGTCAGGATGCGCGTCCATATGCGCTGATGCTCTTTCTCGCGTCAATGTGTGCGCTCTACGCTCTGCGTTCGGTAACTCGAGGCAATCTGTCTGACCGTGTTGCCTTTGTGCTTTGCGTCGCAGCCCTCGTTTACACTCACGCGTTCGGAGTGTTCATCTTCCCAATGATTCTTGCTCTCTGGTGGCTGCACTCGAGACAGGGACCGATGGAGTATCGCAAACTAATCTGGCCGCTGGTGGCAATTCTTCTGCTTTGCCTGCCGCAACTGTTGATATTCGGCGAACGGTTTCTCACCAAAGCCGGCGGAGGAGAGGTCGCGCTCTGGATTGAAGAACCGTCCGTTGCCACCCTGTTCGCCGTGCCATATCACTTCTTTCGCTTCCCGCTCCTTGCAGGGCTTCTCGCACTTTTCTTCGTAATTGGAGTCTATCGAAGTGTTGCTCGCCAAAGCGTTCCGGTTTGGAGCATCTCAGTCTCCACACTCTTCGCGATTGCCTTCGCCTTCCTGCCGTGGCTGACCTCTATTCTCTTGACGCCAATCTTCGTCTTTCGCTATGCGACTCCCGCCGCTCTGACATGCTTCTTGCTCCTTGGATTTGCCGTCTCGGAATCGAAGCCGCGGCACCGCATCGCGCTTGCTGTTGCGCTGTTTCTCGTCTCCCTGTTTCCTCTTCACAGCTATTACACTAAGCTCGACAAGGAGCCGTGGAATCGTGTCGCGGATGTGCTTGCCGAGCCCGGGCATTGTCCCGACATCATTCTTGCTGACCGCAATTACATCGCAAAGTGTGTGAAGAACTACCTCCCGGATGAATTGGACTCACGCATCGCCGCATCTGAATCCGGTGAACCCTTGCATATCAAACTGCAATCCGTGAATACAGTCGTTCGCGTTTCGGCCTACAATTCTGAGTCCAACTCGCCTGCCGTTGCCGCCGAACTGAATGCAAACTGGCGGAGGACGGATTCAATCGTCTATCCGCCCGAATCTGATGTCAATCCCTATGCGGTAAGCTGGGTTTCTCCGATTACTCTCTCATGGTGGACTCGCTCGGAGGAAAGTCAACCATGACCTCGAACTCTCTCTGGCTCTTGTGCCTGCCGCTCGCGACCTACGTGACAAGCTACCTCTATCTGGCCTGGTATCACGGCTCACCGTGGTTGTGGAACACGATTGTGCACGAAAGCGGTGCATTGACACTTCTGCAGACGGTCTTCTATGCCTCGCACTTTGCAGGCCACATCCCGTCCTTGACCGTCATTGCGATTCTATTTTGTGCATGGTTCAGTGTGCTAACACCCAACGCGGCACAGCGAACACTCAGCCTGCGCTGGCTGCTGTCCTCCGTTGGTTTCGCTCTCGTTTGTCTGCTCTTCAGCTTCTCATACTTCGGTTTCGATGAAACTCTGGCCTATCTCACCTTGCAGAAGCAAAGTGAAGTGCGTTCCGAACCGGGCGGTTCCTATCTCCTGCATCTGCCCAGCACACTATCTCTGGTGATTCTCATTCCGCTCTATATCTCGGCTGTTCTGCTTCTTTTTCGCCGCCCGCTGATTTGGAACAGCCGCCGCTTGCGGCCCATTCTTATCACAACAGCCGCGGCAGTCTTGTTTGCTTGGCTTCTGACTTCATCACTGGATCAGCTGCTTCATTCGCTTGAGGACCCACGTTATCTCGCCCACAGCGTCCGCGAACTTGCCACATTTCCTCTCGTGTTTTTTCCGCTGCCGCTCGCCTTGTGGCTGGCCGGTACACAGCCTGAAACCAGCCGTCGTTCGCAGAACTTACCGAAAGGAATTGCGGTGCTCTTGCTCGCCGCACTTCCTCTCTTGTCCATTCAAGTTTTGATACCTCTGCAGGCGGGGATTGACAATCTCGCACAGCAGCCCGACTTCGCCCATGACGGCCTGTCTATCAACTACCTGCTTGCGTCGCACTACTTTGAGCATGTTCTCGACACCATCTTCTTCACATTGCTCTGCTTCGCAATAATACCCCCGAGAGGAGGATTCTGGACCTATTCCTCCTCTTATAATTAGACAATTTCTGCCTCATTTTTAGTTTATTTTGGACATAAACGGAGGAGACCAAGTCACACAGCGGCCTCAAACTGACAGATACCTATTATTTATGCTTGACTGCTCCCGATTGCTTTCCGATATTGTAACTGGAATCGGGACTGCCGCATAACCTATTAGTCCTTTCAGTCTTGCGCGTCTGTTCGCCGCTGTTGCGACCACACTCCCAAACTCACCGACGTGCGCGATTACAGCGTCCCCGATCCCAGATCTGCTTCAACGATGGACTTGGGTCGATCGTGGGGTGGCAATACCCTTCCACCGAAAGAAGTATCCGATGATGAACAAATTCAGATGGCTCGCTAACGAGTTTTTCGCAGCCTGTTGGGAGACTATTAAACTCCCGTTCTGGCTGTTTGGGGTGGGTTGGAGGCGCTTGATGGCATTTGGCCCCCGTCGTATCGGGCTGGTGCTCTTTGCCTCTTCCATCGTCGTGGCATTTTCGCTGCTGTTCTTTGTCAAAGTGACGTCGCAGCCCTCCTTTTGCAAGTCCTGTCATGTCATGGAACCCTATTTCGAAGCGTGGGAAACCTCCACTCATGCCAATGTGACCTGCATCGAGTGTCACATTCCTCCCGGCTTCGAAGGAACGGTGCATTCGAAATTTCTGGCCGTCTCCATGGTCGCCAATTACTTCACGGGCGTGTATAAGCGTTCTAAGCCGTGGGCTGAAATTGAAGACAGATCCTGTCTTCGTTCAGGCTGTCATGATACCCGCTTGCTCGAAAGCACTGAAGACTTCCGCGGCGTGAAATTCGATCACAAGCCGCACATCGAGGAACTCCGGCGCGGCAAACAGCTGCGCTGCACCTCATGCCACTCCAACATTGTTCAGGGTGAGCATATTTCCGTCAACGAGTCTGCCTGCTTCCTCTGTCACTTCAAACCGGACACCTTGGGATTCCCGACTGACTTGGCGACGTGCACCAACTGCCACAATCCGCCGACAGGAGTCATGGCAGCCGACACCAGCTTTGACCATACGGAAATGCTCGCGCGTAAAGCCGACTGCTCGAGTTGCCACGCGAGTGAGGTTGCAGGCGATGGATTCGTCCCGCGTGAACGCTGCAATTCCTGCCATGCCGAACTGCAGCACATCGAGCGCTACAACGACGTCGAGTTCGTGCATCAAAAGCACGTGACCGACCGCAAAGTCGAGTGTACCGCCTGCCATATTCAGATTCGGCATGGCAAGGAAGCTGTCGCATTCGCCAGCGCCGAGCGCACGTGCAGTCAGTGTCATGGCAAGCCGGATGATGCAATCGAGAGAGTGTGGCGTGGGGACCTGCCCGGAATTCCGCTCAGTCCGTCCTCAATGGCCAAGGCCGGCATGGAGTGTGAATCCTGTCACGTCGGCGATATTCATTCGTCGGATGGCAATCACCCCGACCCTGTCTGCACTCCGTGTCACGATGCCGGCTATGACAAATTGTGGACTCGCTGGGACGAACCGATTTACCGCCGCATCAAGGAACTGGAATCACGTGCCGCCTCGCTTGATACGGCTTTGCGCGATACGATGCGGCTGGCTCTCGATATGTACAGGCGCGGCAATCCATTGCACAATCCGGAGATGATTGAACTGCTCTCCGCGCGCATTGTTGGAACCGAAGTTGCTGGCGCGCAGTCTTGCAATTCCTGCCACCCGGCCGCCGGCGATGCCGTGGTGATGCACGGGGGCAACACCTTTGATCACCGTAAGCATGCCACCGTCGGGAAATGCGAAACCTGTCACTCCGTCGCAGCCGAGTCGCATGGAAAACTGCTGATGTCGAAAAATGACTGTAACAGTTGTCACCATCAGCCCCTCGTAGATAGTAAGGCTAAGTGTGAGTCCTGTCACACGACTCAACTCAACGTGTTCAATGGAAACGTGCCGCAATTCGCCGGTGCCGCGCCGTCCTTCAAGGCGGATTTGGAGTTCGCCTGCACCGATTGCCATGAAGCGACCGGTAACAAAGTCTCTCGCGATGTTGCTCCGCTATGCATCGGCTGTCACGACAATGCATTTGGCGATACCTTGACTCAGTGGCAGACGGACGCCCGTAATATGACAAAAGCTATCCATAACGCGCTCGCCAATTTCAAACCTGGCAGCGAGAAACATAGGCAATACCAACAATTGGCAGACCTGCTGCAAAAGGATGGCAGCGCTTCTGCCCATAACCCTCAACTGTTTAAGCGGTGGTTCGAAGCCATCGGAGCTGCCCAATGAACTCCAAAAAAGACAAAAAAACTGCCGCGAAAGGAGACCCCATGACCACCGTAGGAACACGCGTTGTGAAGACAACCCGTGCGGACGGGGTAATGGCCCCAAGAGTGAACAGTGATTCACCACAAGGGCTCCTAACCCTCTCCGAAGCTGCAGAAATGCTCGGACGTGTTCATCGTACTACTATTATGCGATGGGTCCGGGAAGACCGTCTCAAATGCGTGCGTTTGTCACGCAAAGTGATTCTTTTCGAACGCGACGAAATCAATCGCTTCGTTCGTGAACATCGCGCTGCCGGTCAGTAGGCAATTTGTGGCCATCTAAGCCGTCAGACAGCCCAAAATAACCACTATTAAAACGAAATAAGCACCCATTATACTTAATTGCACCAACAAAGACGGCGAAACGGACTAATATATCTAAATTTACGCCTCCTTATCCACATATCCATAATCTGACAAGACTGGTCTGTATCATTAAAAACTAATGACTTGAGATTTTGACGGATTTTGTGGATGGGTCACCAAGACCCGTTTGAGCCTTGCCGTTGGAATGAAAATTGTTTACAATACCTGCAGTAACTTGCTAATGACCCAAGTTATCGCAGTCGAGTTGACAAATGAAATTCCGGAACATTCTTATTCATTTTAACCGATCTTCGACCATTACGCCGAAGGCGCATCACTGCCCGCTTAATCTGACCAATATTATCCATTATATGTAACCCCTGACAGCTACGCTGGCAGGGGCTTTTTTTTCGGACTATCCGAAGCAACCATTAACGGGAAGAGGACCCGATAAAGGATGCAAACTATGAATCGTAAGAGACTACACCCAGCAACGTTCATTCTCCTAAGCCTGGTGGTTATCGTGCTCGCATTTGTCGGCTGCGAAGGAGACCAGGGACCCGCAGGTCCCTCCGGACTTAATCCGGATTCACCGCCCATCATCACCGCAATTGTCGCCGCGCCCGATAGCGTCGGTACAGGCGAGAGCACGGTGCTCTTTGTCAGCGCCTACGACCCCAATGGCGACCCCATGACCTATCAGTGGACTGCGGCCTCCGGCACGCTCTCCAGCCCAACGGCGGCCGTAACGAACTACACTCCGCCCAGCGGCATCGGCCTCTATGAAATTTCCGTGACTGTCACTGACAACGATGGCAGCGTCAGCGGCATCGTTCGCGTCGGTGTCAACACCTACGTGCCCAGCGTGACCCCGAGCTTCCTCGGTGACAACGCCAATCGCTGCAGTCACTGCCATCAGGCTAAGGTCGAAGGGTGGGAATCCACGCACCATGCCGAGGCCTACGCTTCGCTCGTGGCTTCAGGTGCGGAAAACAATCCCTATTGCTTGCAATGCCACACCACCGGCTGGGACGACATCGTCGCGTTTGACGGCACCGTCATCACCCCCGGCGTGGACAACGCGGGCTACGATGACTTCCCGAATGTCAATCTCCGCAATGTCACATGTGAAGCCTGCCACGGCCCCATGGGTCCGGACTTCTCTTCGCACGAACCGGACATTGAGCTTGTCGTAACCGGTGAGACCTGCAACCGCTGCCACTCTCAATATGAAGAGTACGAAACTTCCGGCCACGGACAAGCCATCGAAGTTGCCGGCGGTATCGAAGAGTTCAACACGGAATTCAATCGCTCGTCTTGCAACTTCTGCCACATCTCCGAAGGTTTCATCAAGAAGTGGGATCCGGATTGGGCGGACCGTGCGGTTCCTGCTGAGGGCTATCAAGTCTCTTGCGCGACCTGCCACGATGTGCACTCACTCGACGAAGAGAACAACCCCGCATATCTGCGCGGCCTGGATGCCTTCCCCATCGTCTATGCCGGTCCCGATCATCCTGACACACTCTGGATTCCCGATGAAGAGCAGGGCTACCTGAGCTTTGGCAAAGGCCAGCAGTGTGCACAGTGCCACCACGCTCGCCGCAACGAAGCCAACATTATCGGTCAAATCAACAACGGCAGCGCACACCCCGGACCGCACGGCAGCTGCCAAGCCGACATGGCTATCGGTCGCGGCTCCTATGAAATTGCGGGCTACACCTATAATCGTGAATCCGTGCACCAGCCCGACGTGGAAATCGGCGAAGCCTCGCTCGAGAACATGTGCGTGACCTGTCACGTTCACACAATTCCGGGTGATACTCCGGGACACGATTATCATGGACACAGCTTCGCACCGCAGGTGCAGGCCTGCAACCAGTGCCACGCCACGCCCAACGATTTCGACTATCGTGGTCGCCGCACCGAAATTCAGAACCTGATGAATCAGCTTCTGAGCATGCTCCCGAACGACGGCACCGAGCCGCTCTTCACCGCGACGGAAACAACCCGCGAGCAGCGCGAAGCCGCGTACGCCTGGTTCTTCGTGAATAACGAAGGCTCGATGGGCGTGCACAACTACACTTATGCGCTTTCACTGCTGAACAATGCAATTGACTACCTGACTCCCGGTCAGCCCCTCTTGCAGGAACAGCGGAGAATGGCTTCCCGTAAGTAAGCCTTGAACAAGAGCGGGGCGGATGTCTCTCGTCCGCCCCGCAAATTCCTTCTGTCTCGCCGTTGTGAAGTTCTCTTTGCAATGGCGAAACTCCATCTAAAAATCGCACTCTCATGCGAAAATTCAAGTCACGGCAGGCGCTATTCCTGCTGACCATTCTCCTCTTTCTGGTCGTATCCGGAGTTCAATCGGCGTTTGCTTTGAACTACTCCGGCCGCTTCGGAGTATGGTCATATGTTCGCGATGACTCCGTGGACCGGGTTCAAGTCGTTCCCTTGCTGAGTCTGAATGTTCACAAATTCGGCGGCGGAGACTGGAACTTCGAAAGCACTTTGCGCGGTTTCGCAGAATATCAGAACGGTTATGCCAACAGCTCTGGGACAGCACGGGTACACCGCGCCGTTCTCATCTGGAAACCCGAAGCGTCCAAGTGGGATATTCGCTTGGGACAGCAATGGGTGACCGAAGGAATCGGCCGCGGCAACGTGCTCGGATTGTGGAGCAACTACAAGTTTAACCGCAAAACCGACCTCCGTGTTTTCGGCGGTTCTCGACTCAATTCATCACTGAGTCTTGATCAAGAAAACCCCGACGGCGGATGGACAGGCGGACTCAATGTTCGCACACGCTTCGGGAAACGGCAAATCGGTTTGTCTTACTTCTATGTTAGCAAAGACGGCGATGTGATGTTCAACGGTCTCGGGCTTGACTATCACTGCACGTCCCTGAAGGACTTGACCATGCGCGCACGTCTGCACATGAATCTCGAACAGTCAGCCATCGAAACCGGTCAGATTACCGCCTACTGGCAGACCACCGGAAAACTCATGCTGTCCGCCGACCTGCGCACTCAAACTCCGCGTATTTTCGAAGACTCCTTCTTTGCCACGTTTTTGGAAGAGTCCAAGACCAATTCCGCACGCCTCGGCGCATTCTGGGAGTTCGACGAGGATGTATATCTTACCGGCATGGGCTACACGATTTTCACCGAAGAAGACATGCTCTATAAGGTGCGGGCTGGCATCGGCGACGAAAAAGGGGAGATCGGTTATACTCATTGGCTCTCCGCCGGCGAAGGTGACATGGACGGCTTCTACGGTCAGACTCGATATGACATCAAGCAATTTGAGGTCAGCCTCGGATTTGATTATTCTCGCGGCTCCAACAGTGAAATTCGTCCCAACACCGAAGCACAAGTCATCTATGGCGGATTGGATTGGTCAATCACTCGCATGATAAATCTCGGCGGCCGTATTGAGCACTTGAAAAATCAGTACCACAACGAAGACTGGCGCGCACTCTTCTCGCTCGTCACTCACTTCCGCTCAGCCGTAAGGGGTGAACAATGATGCGTCTTCTGCTCATACTGACCGTCGCGTTCACCGCCTCGGCCTTCGCGGATGGCGAGTTCGCTCTGGTCGGCTCTGATGGCAGACTTCCGTCCGCCTTCAAACATTCCCTGCACGCCGATATGGAGTGCATCGCCTGTCATACCGGAGTCGAAAAGAGTAATGCTGGCACGGACAATCTGCTTCCGCTCTGGTCTGCTTGCGCCGATTGCCACTCTCCTGAAGACGTCGCCAACAAGGGCGTTGCCTTGGGTGAGCAAAGGGAGGGCTTCATCTTCAAGTACATCGGAGACTACAGCCCCGTCTTCCGCCATCAGCGGCACATCGAAAAAGCCGGACTGGAATGCAATACCTGTCATGCTAATCTCGATGAGCCCGTGAGTCATTTCCCGAAGATGGCCGACTGCATGGAGTGTCACACCAACCGCTCCGTCAACCGCGAGTGCAAAACCTGTCACCTTCCGGGCGAAAAACTCACTCCCGCTGACCACGATATCATGTGGGCGCAGCGTCACGGCATTGCGGCCTCTGCCGACGATGCTCAGTGTATGATGTGTCACATCAGCGGCACGAAACTCGACTGTCAATCTTGCCATCAAGGCGATGCGGTCATCAATCCGCATCCGCGCAACTATCTGAACAGTCACGGTCAGGATGCGCATTTAAGCGACTTCCGTTGCGGAACCTGTCACGAGCAGCGCAGCTTCTGTATTGACTGCCACCGTGACATGAATGTGCTGCCCGCCGACCACTTCCGCCCCGGCTTTGTCACACCGAACGGCGGCACACACGGCGAAGCGGCAGAGTTCGATCTTGAATCTTGCATGTCCTGTCACGATACACCAAATGTCGAACCGACGTGTGCGAGGTGCCATGCGCAATAAATTAGCATTCCGATTCCCCCCCAGTCCTCTGGGGGGGCATGGGGGGGTAAAATGTCTAAGCATCCTCCCAATTTTAATAACATGTGTGAGTATGCTCTTCATCTCCTGTAGTGAAGATCGCGTCACCTCAAGCTACAATACCCATCCCGTAAATTGGATGGATCCCTATAGTGAGGACTGGCACGGAACTGCAGCAATCGGCAGCAAAGGTGAAAGCTGCTTAGGTTGTCACGCTGTTAATGGCGCGGCACAAAGCTTCGATAACGGCCCCGTGGTGGAAACGCCTACTGCCGCCGCAGCATGCTACGATTGTCACGGCTACCCGCATCAGGCAGACGTAGCAGCGAGCCATGTAACGCGGTTCGAGACCCTGGAAAACTGGAACACAATCTCCAGTTGCCAATCCTGTCACGGTGTGGATTTCGCCGGTGGTCGAAGTGGTGCAAGTTGCAAAGAGTGTCATGTTCAATCCGCAGGCCCCGCCGCCTGCAACACTTGTCACGGACTTCCGCCGACGGCTGAGCATCCGCTTGCCAATCGCAATCCCGGCGCGCACGAGGCGCATTCCCGTTATAGTTGCCGCGAATGTCACAATCGCGTCCGTGATTTGACTCACATTGACATACTTCCAGCCGATGTTGCCTTCGTGGATGCGCGCATCTCAACGGCCAACGGCTTCCCTGCATCCTATACAAATCCGAGCAATTGCGCCACCTGGTGTCACTCCAATTTGCATCAGGGCGACCCCATTGTTGCCGTGTCTTGGAACACCGGACAGACGTTGACTCAGTGCCGCTCCTGTCACGCGGTTCCGCCCACGGCGGAATTTCACCCGACCGATATGCGCTGCCATCTCTGTCATCCCAATGTTGACCCCAACTCGAATTACAACGACGCGAATCAGATTCGCTTCCTGCCGGGTGACACGTTGCACGTCAACGGAGTCATCAACGCGCTGTTTGAATAGCTTTCGCCATCTGCCTTGACAAAATAAAGCGGCCCGACACACTCCAGTGTCGGGCTGTTCGTTGATTTCCCCCAGTCCTCTGGGGGGATAATGGGGGGTAAAATGTTAGGCAGGATCGAGACGTAATAACGCATTGTCATCCTGAACGAAGTGAAGGATCTCGTCAAGCACCACGCAAATCCCAAGCGCATTCACGATGCAGCACACCTTGTCATCCTGGAAGGAACTCTCTAAACAAAGTCGAGATACAAAGCGCAACACAAACCATTACTAGAAAAACGCAATAGTAACTCACGATGTAACGCGCATTGTCATCCTGAGCGAAGTGAAGGATCTCGTCAAGCACCACGCAAATCGAAAAATCACACTACCGGCGGCCTCCGGCCGTCTTCGCTCTGCGCTCCCCCCAAAATCTGCCGCAGTTTTGGGGGGGACTAAGGGGGGCGACAAGGGGGGGCCCGCCTTTCTAATTTCCTAACCAAAACCCACGAAGGAAACGCAACTTACGAACCAAATCCCTCCATTAACTTAACTCTAAAAGTGTCCCATTTCTTCTGACGACCAACAGTGTACCTGAATCCAACAGAAATGCGCCAATTCCCGCACCAGGTGGGTGTGAAAGCAATGCCCATGCTTCAGGTGCATTGATGTCTCCCATCGCGTTCTCTGTGTCGTGGAGGTTCCACTTGTCTCCTGTGGCCAGTTCAGGGGCAATGTATTGATTTGGTGAAGCAACGTAGTCGTAGTTTACCGCTGACAGCTCTGTCAATCGCCTTAGCAAAGTGTATTGCTCCTCGATATCACACTTGCTCCAACTGACAACGCGCCATAGGTTACCAACATCTATCTGCTCTACAACACCGCCACTCTCGCCGACCTTAGAAAGAACTGACGTTTCTAACGACGGTGAGACGAGTTTGACTATTAAGTGGTTAATGCACGCATCGTTTCCTGATTTTAACCTGCCGATGCGGGGTGGGTTTATCCAAGCAGCTTCTACGCTTGACAACAAGAGTAGGAATAGTAACACTAATTGCATCGTTAATCCCTCCTGAATGAGTCTTGATTCATTGGTGAATCGATCATAACAAATCTTAGGCTTAGTGCTCCAAGCTACTTCTGAATGACCAGTTTCTTAGTCACTGGTCTCGATCCCAATAGGCTAAGCCTTAAAAAATACACTCCTGACGCAAGATCATAGAGTGACATTGAGTATAGATTGCTGTTTGCCAAGGTTTTCTCGTCTATTGCGAATACCCGTCTTCCAAGAAGATCAAAGCAATCAAGCGTACCTGATGCTGTACGTCCGGGAATAATCAGCCTAATGCGTGCATTTGAATTCGCCGGATTGGGAAATACGAGAAAGTCGCTTGATACCAATGTTGGTTCGGGGAGCTGTTCTATCACGTTTGTTGCGGCCCTCTGCCTATAATACCATGCTCTAACAGCAACATTGTCATATCTCAATACCTGCCCAAAGTGACCAGTCCATGAAATGAGGCCGATCACGTTTTCCTGTGGGAAGAGCCCCGCAAACGTGATATCGTGTCCATGATCCTCTACAACAAACATGCTGTCCAAGACTCGGCTACTTTTGACCGCCAAAGTCGAGTCGCCCCAAGAACTGAAAACATAGCCGGAATCATCTCGGCTCGTTTGGATTGAATCAAATGACTCACCGCCATCCGACGAGAAGTGGTACCATGATTGCGGCGGACCATCGATAGAAAGCCTAAGACTTAAGTCTGCTGTAATCTCCCCTGATGTCCACATTTCGCGAATCCACTCTCCTACGCCCGGAATATTAGGCGAGTAAACGTGCGTCCAGTTCTCTCCATAATCTACTGTTTTCCAGATATTGGGGGTTCGATTTTCAAAGTTAAATTCGCTGTAGAGGAATGCTATATTCGAATGATCGCGCGAACATATGAAACGAAGTGTCTGTCCCGGCGGAGCTGGGTTTGGGATGGAAACCCAACTCAGCCCTCCATCAACAGAGCGGAATAGTGTTTCGACATCGGAAGCTATGTATAGAAGGTTGCTGTCGGCTGATGACGGTGTCAAAGAATATAGGTATGATGGATTCAGGCTTCCGAGACTATCCACTTGTCCAGAGGGCCATTCCCAGCAAAAAACTGCTCCGTTATAGCACGCTACATATACGGCCGTTCGAGAGGGATGCTCTGCGAGAGATGAAACACCGGACAAGAAAGGTGTTGATATCCAGAATGTACCTGAATCTGGGCTTACATAGAGTGCTTCCTCGGAACGGGCATATATCAAGCCGGGCTCATGCTTTGAGAACCAGTACCTACCGATTTCACTACCCTCCAAGGTCACTTGAAAGGTTTCGCCGTTGTTATTTGTCACTAAAGCGGCCTCTGTCAAAAGAAGAGCAAATCTGGCCGAGCTTTGCCCCAGTTTCTGTATTCGCCATGCGCTGACTGTTGCTGCTCCGCACAGGTCCGGTTGCCAACTCTCCCCGCCATCTGAGGAACGGTATATGTTATTCAATATGGGAAAACCATGTATTGCAACCAAGTCTGAAGAGTCTTGATTCACGTAGGTTACGCCTCCCCATGCGCCGACTTCTATTGGGAATTCAATTCGGTCCCATTGTCCCAAGTAATTTGTCTTCACGAAACCTCGATTGGAGGTCAAGATAGCAGATAATTCGTTCTGGGGGTTGACTTCGACACCTTCAATTGACTCGACCCCTGCTGGGAAAGTCTGAACCCAATTCTGACCCAAATCCGTGGTTCGATATGCTCCCGAATCCGTAGCCGCAATCCAAAGGGTCTCCCCATTTATTACGGCAACGTCACGTACAGTACTTGCTTCAATAGGTGCATCCAATGAGTCAAAAGATAGTGTACCTGCTTCGGCAAAGTAAATGCGCTCTCGAACATACACCCAGAGCCGACCAAAACTATCCTTTTCGATACGCCCATTTCGAGCTTCCGGTAATCCATCTGGTAAAGCTTGCCACTCCTGACCAAGATTGGTGGAAAATCTCATGTACGGCGATTGCGAACCACAAACAAAAAGCAGCACCTGGCCGTTTACTCGCGAAATCTCTATCGAAGAAATCGTCGTGAATTGAGGTCGCGCAATTGGAATCCAGCTCCGCCCGAAGTCACCTGACAAATACAAGTCACCTGTATCGACAAGCAGAAACAGGGTATCTGTTTCCTCCAATTGCTTAAGCTCATGAAAGCGGTCCGGTAAGCCACGAATAAGAGACCACTGCTGGGTAAAAGCAACTTGGATCGCCCCCAACAACAAAACCGCGAACCCCACCCGCTTCAAAAGATTGAATACAGATAGAATTCGCGTCATCTTCGTGGTCTCCAAGTTTAGTTTGCCCGCCAGTTTCCCAAGACCTGCTGTCAAGGTAGCGTTTGCCACGGGGATTGTCAAGAGAACAACTCTTCTTTCCCCGTCAGCAGCCCCGCACGTCGTCCCCCTTTCTAATTTCTCATTTCTTATTCCTAATTTCCCGCCTCCCCCACGCCTCTCGAACTTTCCCTCTCCGGCTCGTAAGTCCAATGCCAATTTCCCCTAATCCAAGATTGCACAAATGTTTATAGAAAATTGTATTTTTTACCACAAACGCTTGACAAACGTTCAATCCATATGTATATTATGCACAGCTAACCGACCAAAGCCCGACTGACCCCCCGCTTACTAGTGGTGGGTGGCCACGACGGCCCC